>JBMOJH010000022.1:0-36754 GCA_049316905.1 Microthrixaceae bacterium
GGTCCGGTCGGCGGGACCCGAACCGCGTCCTGAGGGGGAATCCGACACCGAGGGGGAATCCGATGGCCACCACCGACGCGGTCGACGCCGACCGAGCCAGGCTCCACGAGCTCGGCTACGCCCAGGAGCTGCGGAGAGGTCTCGGGACCTTCTCCAACTTCGCGATCAGCTTCTCGATCATCTCGGTGCTCGCCGGCGCGATCACCACCTTCTGGCTGGGGATGTACGCCGGGGGCCCGCTCGTCATCACCGTCGGCTGGGTGATCGTCGGTGCCTTCGCACTCGCGGTGGGCGCCTCGATGGGCGAGATCTGCTCGTCCTACCCCACCGCCGGGGGCCTGTACTTCTGGTCCGCCAAGCTCGCCAAGCGCAACAACGCCAGGTGGGCCTGGTGGACCGGGTGGTTCAACCTCATCGGCCAGATCGGAGTGATCGCCTCGGTGGACTTCGCGCTGGCGAACTTCGTCCTGCTGAGCATCGACGTGTTCGCCGAGGGGGCGATCGAGATCAACCGTTGGTCGGTGTTCATCACCTACCTGATCGTGCTGTCCGTCCACGGGCTGCTGAACACGTTCGGCGTGAACCTCGTGAAGGTGCTCGGCGACATCAGCGTGTGGTGGCACGTGGTCGGCGTGGTCGTCATCGTCGTCGCGCTGTTCGCGTTCTCCGAGCCGGGCGGCCTGGGCATGGGCAGCCTCTTCGAGTTCCGCAACGAGACCGGCTGGGACTTCCCGGGTGTGGGGATCTACGTGTTCCTCGTCGGACTCCTGCTGGCGCAGTACACGATCACCGGTTTCGACGCCTCTGCCCACGTCTCCGAGGAGACGAGGGGCGCGGCGACGTCGGCACCGAAGGCGATCGTGCGCTCGATCTACATCTCGGCCATCGCGGCGCTGGTGTTGAACGTGGCCATGGTGCAGGCCATCCCGGAGGAGCAGTACGCCGACATCGCCGCCAAGGGCATCCTGGCCGGGCCGCAGGTGTTCCTCGTCGCCGTCACCGGGTTCCTCGGCAAGTTCCTCGTCATCATCTCCACGGTCGGCCAGTTCTTCTGCGGCATGGCCTCGGTCACGGCGAACTCGAGGATGATCTACGCGTTCAGCCGCGACGGCGGGCTGCCCGGTTCGAGCATCTGGGCCCGGATCAACCCGCGGACCCGCACGCCCACCAACTCCCTCTGGCTCGGCGTGGGCCTGTCGGCGGCGATCGGCGCCCTGTCGCTCATCCAGACCGACCTCGCCTACCCGATCGCCTTCTTCGCCCTCACCGGCATCTGCGTGGTCGGCCTCTACATCAGCTACGTGATCCCGGTGTTCCTCCGGGTCCGCAGCGACACCTTCCAGAAGGGCCCGTGGCACCTCGGCCGGTGGTCGAGCACCGTGGCGTGGATCTCGGTGGCATGGGTGGCGCTGATCGCGGTGGTGTTCTGCCTTCCCGTCTTCTACCCGTGGAAGACGTGGGAGACCTTCAACTTCACCGGCCCGATCCTCATCCTCTCGGCACTGTTCGTCGGGCTGTGGTGGTCGCTCTCGGCGAAGAACCACTTCACCGGTCCGCGGTCGCAGGGGTCGGTGGACGACCTCATCGCGCGTGAGACCGAACTCGCCGCCGAGGAGGGCGCGATGGTGGAGCACCACCACCTCACGCTCCACGATGACGACCGGCCCGACGGCACCTGAGGGGCTGGCCGGGATGACCGGGCGGCATCACCGCTGGCAACACCACTTCCGGGTGAGCGCGACCGGGTCTCCGCCACGGTGAGCCGGGACATCCTCGACGACCGCCTGCTGGGCGCACTGCACGTCCGGGCCATGACGCGCGCCGGCCTCCACCACGACCCGGCCGTCGAGCACGTGGCGTTCCAGGCCGGCACCCTCGATGCCCTCATGGCCGGCCACTACGACGGCGACGCCTCCATCGGGGACCTGCTGGACCATGGCGACCTCGGGATCGGGACGACCCAGGGGCTGGGCGGCGAGTTGGTCGTGGTGGACGGCGAGGCCTTCGTCGTGGACGGCGACGGAGCGGTCCACTCTGCGACCCGAGGGACGCGGACGCCGTTCGCCGTGGTGTGCCGCTTCGCGCCGCTCGCCACGACCCGGGCCACCGACCTGGACCAGGGAGCCCTCCGGGCCCGCATCCAGGAGGTGGCGCCCGGGGCGGGCGTGCTGGCCGTGCGCGTCGACGGGCAGTTCCGGGACCTGCAGCTGCGCAGCGTGCACGCCCCCGGCCGCCCGTACCCCCCTCTGGCGGAGGTGACCGCCCACCAGAGCGAGTGGACGGTGCCGGCGGCCACCGGGAGCCTGGTCGGGTTCCGCTTCCCCGACGACGCGGCCGGCCTCGAGGTGCCCGGGTTCCACCTGCACTTCCTGTCCTCGGACCGTCGCGTCGGCGGCCACGTCCTGGATGCCTCCCTGGTCGACGGCACGATCTCGGTGGACGGCGCCGACGAGTTGCACGTGGAGCTGCCCGCCCACGTCGGCCTCGGCACCCCCGGCGCCGCCGACCGGGCGGCGATCCGTTCCGTCGAGGGCGACTGAGCCCGGGCACCAGCGAAACCCGACGGGTCCCTCCGTCGTGCGAGGCCCGCGTACGATCGGCGGATGTCCGCAACCGGAGCCATCGACGTCCCCACCCTGTCCCGCCTCGTCGACGACGGGCGCATCGACACCGTGGTGGTCGCCTTCACCGACCTCCAGGGCCGGCTCATGGGCAAGCGGGTCACCGGCCGGTTCTTCCTGGACCACGTGCTGGGCGATGGCGGCGATCCCGCCACCGGTGAGGGCATCGAGGCCTGCGACTACCTCCTGACCGTCGACGTCGACATGAACGTGGTGGAGGGGTACCGCTTCGCCAACTGGGAGGCCGGCTACGGCGACTTCCGGGCGCGGCCCGACCTCGCCACCCTGCGGGTCACGCCGTGGTTGGAGGGCACCGCGCTCGTGCTCGCCGACGTGTTCGACAACGCCACCGACGCGCCGGTCGCCGTGTCGCCGCGCCAGGTGCTCGAGCGGCAGGTCGAGCGCGCCGCGGAGCGGGGCCTGCAGGTGATGGTCGGCTCGGAGCTCGAGTTCTTCGCGTACGACACCGGCTACGACGAACTGGCCCGGGGCCACTACCGCGATCTCGAGGCCCGCACCAGCAGTTGGTACAACCTCGACTACCACATCCTCCAGACCACGAAGGACGAGCCCCTGCTGCGCGAGCTCCGCAACCAGATGCTCGCCGCCGGCCTGCCGGTGGAGTTCTCGAAGGGCGAGGCGTCGCCCGGTCAGCACGAGCTGAACCTCCGCTACGCGGACGCGCTCACGATGGCGGACCACCACACCATCTACAAGAACGGCGCCAAGGAGATCGCCCACCTCCAGGGCAAGGCCATCACGTTCATGGCCAAGCCCCGCATCGACGAGCCGGGCTCGAGCTGCCACATCCACTCCTCCATCTGGAGCCTCGACGGCGAACCCCTCTGCCCGGGCGACGGCCCGCACCACATGAGCGACCGCATGCGCGCCTGGGTGGGCGGGCTGCAGGCCCACTCCCGTGAGCTGTCGCTCTGCTTCGCCCCGTTCGTCAACTCGTACAAGCGCTACCAGCCCGGCTCGTGGGCGCCCACCGCGGTGGTGTGGTCGCCCGACAACCGCACCTGCGGCCTGCGTCTCGTTGGCCACGGTGCCGGCATGCGGGTCGAGTCGCGCATCCCGGGCGCGGACTGCAACCCCTACATCGCCTTCGCCGCGGTGATCGCCGCCGGACTCGACGGCCTCGACCGCGGCCTCGACTGCGGCGAGCCCTTCCAGGGCAACGGCTACACCGCCACCGACGTCGAGCGCATCCCGTGGAACCTGGTGGAGGCGATCGAGGCGTTCCGGGCGTCCGAGCTCGCGGTGGCGGCGTTCGGCGAGGACGTCCACTTCCACCTCCTCCACACCGCCGAGGCCGAGTGGCGGGCGTTCAACAACGTGGTCACCGAGTGGGAGCTGCGCCGCAACTTCGAGCGGATCTGAGGGACGACCCGCACATGGCCGTTCACCACTTCGAGACGACCCTCCGCTGGACCGGCAACGACGGCCGCGGCACCGGGCCCCGGGACTTCGCCCGTCACGGCGAGCTCGACGCGGCGGACCGGCCCACCGTGCCCACGCTCCCGCCGCCGGCGTTCGCCGGCGGCGAGGGCGGGTGGAGCCCGGAGCACCTCCTGGTGGGGGCGGTGAGCCAGTGCCACATGCTCTGGTACCTGCACCTCTGCCAACGCAACGGCGTGGTGGTGGAGGACTACGTGGACCACGCGTCGGGCGAGCTGGAGGTGGCGAGGGCGGAGGGCCGGATGGCCTCCGTCACGCTCCGCGCCGAGGTCCGCATCTCCGCGGGCGACCCGGAGGTCGCCCGCGACCTCTTCGCGACCGCCGGTGAGCTCTGCTACATCACGCGTTCGTTGAACTGCCCCGTGGAGCTCCACGTGCAGGTGAGCGGACCGTGACCCGGGCACGCCGCTTCCCGGCACGGGGCTATCGTTGCGATCGCACACGTCGGGTGGCCACGGCGGCCGCCCCCACCCCCTGGAGATGACGATGGCGAGCACCGAGGAACTGTCGGACCGGCTGGACGCGCTGGAGGCCCGGGTCGACGACCTGTCCCGCGCCCTGATGGACGAGAAGCTGGAGTCCCTCCGCTCCCGCATCGAGGAGCTCGAGGTGCAGATGAACCTCGGAGCGAAGGATGCCCGCGACCAGCTCGCCCCGGTCCTCGACCAACTGCGCAACCGCTTCCTCGACCTCCGCGCCCTCATCGACCAGGCCGGATCCGCCGCCACCTCCGCGGCCGGCGACCTGCGCGGCCGCCTCGAGGACACCGCGTCCAAGATCCGACCCGGGTCCTGAGCCGGGAGCGCGCCGACTGGCCGGGGACGACGACCCGCACTCCCTGGACCGCGGCGCCCAGATCGCCCGGGTGCTCGCGCGCCGCGGCGCGCACCACCTGCGGGCGCTCCTGCGCGACCGCGCCGCGGGGGTCCGGCCGCCCGCCCCGCGGGGCGCCGCGGAGCTACGCCGCACACTGACCGACCTGGGTCCGGCCTACGTGAAGCTGGGGCAGCTGCTGTCGACCCGCGGCGACCTGCTCCCGCCCGGCTACCGGGAGGAGCTCACGCTGCTGCAGGCCCAGGTCCCGCCGGTCCCCTACTCGGAGGTGGCGGCCACGATCAGGGCCGAGCTGGGTCGCCCGCCGGAGGAGGCGTTCGCTGAGTTCGACCGCGCCCCGCTCGCCGCAGCCTCGATCGGCCAGGTGCACGCCGCCACCCTGGAGGACGGCACCGACGCGGTGGTCAAGGTGCGGCGATCCGACGTGGCCCGGCTGGTGGAGGCCGACCTGCACCTGCTGCACCGGGTGGCGTGGCTGGTGGCCGCCCTCGGGGAGCGGACCCGCGACCGCTACGACCCCGAAGGGCTCGCGGACGAGTTCGCGGCCGCCCTGCGACGCGAATGCGACTACCGGGTCGAGGCCGCGGTGGCGGCCGAGCTGCGGGAGCACTTCCGCACCGCGGGCCTGCCCGTCCACGTGCCCGCCGTGCACCCCGAGCTCAGCTCGGCCGGGGTCCTCACGATGGACCGCGTCGGGGGCGTCCGCCTCGACGACGTCGACGGACTGCGGGCCGCAGGCCTCGACCCCGCCGCGGTGGCCGAGACGTTCGCGGACGCGTTCATGTCGATGGTGTTCGGCTTCGGGGTGTTCCACGCCGATCCGCACCCGGGCAACGTGTTCGTGCGACCCGACGGGTCGATCGCGCTGGTCGACTTCGGCAAGCACGGCCGGGTGGACGGCCACCTGAAGCAGGGCCTGGCCATGGTGCTCGCGGCCCTCGTGGGCGGCGACCTCGACGGCCTCGTCCGCGCCCTCGAGTCACTCGAGATGGCCGACTCCGGCGTGGACCGCGACGCACTCCGTGCCGACCTGGCCGTGCTGGTGGAGCGCTACGGGAACCGGCCACTCGGAGAGATCCAGGTGGGAACGGTCTTCGGTGAGGTCATGACGGTGGTCCGGCGCCACCACCTGCGGCTGCCGCCCGATCTCATGCTGCTCCTCGCCACCGTCGTCATGTGCGAGGGCGTCGCGGTCGACCTCGACCCCGACTTCGAGCTGCAGCCGGTGCTGTTGCGCTGGGCGGCCGGCGGCGGCGCGCCGGGCTGACCCGGGGGGGCTCAGTCCTCGAGGATCGCGGTGACGGCCTGGAGGTACCGGGCGGAGCCGATCACCGGCGCCACGGCCTCGAGCGTGGCCATGAGCTCGTCGGGCGTGATCGAGCCGTCGGCGAGCTCCAGGTTGGTCCGCCACGAGACCGCCGGAGCCCCGGAGGCGGCGAGCGCCGCCACCCGCACGAGGAACGTCGTGCGGAGGTCGAGACCCGTGTCGACCGCAGTCTCGTTCAGCCGTGCGGCCACTGCGATCGCGCTGTTCGACCCCTCGAGCGCCCGGCGGATCTCCTGGACCCGCTCGCGTGCCTCGGTCTCGTCCTGGACGTCACCCATGTCGCTCGTCTCCCACTCGGCCGGATCACCACCCTAACGGGGGCCGTCGGTCGTCCGACCGCTCGGCCTCAGACGACGCGGATGGGGAGCAGGCGCGGCCCGCGCACCTGGCCTCCCGACCAGCGGACGCCGTCGGGATCCGCGAGGGAGAAGTCCGGGTAGCGGGCGAGCCAGCGCTCGAGCGCGATGCGCAGCTCGGTGCGTGCGAGGTTCGACCCGAGGCAGCGGTGCACCCCCAGGCCGAACGCCGAGTGCCGGTTCGCCTTGCGGTCGATGAGCACCTCGTCGGCCCGCTCGAACGCCTCGGGGTCGCGGTTGGCGGCAGGGAACGGCAGCAGCACCCAGTCCTCGGCCTTCATCGGGCACCCGGCGAACTCCATGTCCTCCTTGACGAGGCGCGCCATGGTGACGGGGGCGTACGCGCGGAGGAACTCCTCGATCGCGAACGGCATGAGCTCGGGCTCGGCCACGAGCCGCTCGCGGTCCTCGGGATTCCCGGCCAGGTGCCAGATCGAGGCGCCGATGGCCGACCAGGTGGTGTCGATGCCGGCGAGCAGCAGCAGCGCCATCGCCCCCATGATCGTCTCGGGCGGCATCGGCTCACCGTCGAGCTCGGCGTCGATCAGGTAGGTCGTGAGGTCGTCGCGGGGCTCGGCGAGGTGGTCCTGGACCCGCTCGAACAGGTAGGTGATCAGCTCGGCGATGTAGTTCCAGCGCTCCTCCATCGGCACGTTGACCGACTCGAGCAGCTGGTGGACGAACTTGCGGTGGAGGTCCGCGTCCTCCCGCGGGAAGCCGAGCATGTCGGTGATCACCCGCACCGGGATGTGCTGCGCGTAGTCGACCGCGGCGTCGACCACGTCGCGGCCCTCCATCGCGTCGAGGAGCTCGTCGCAGTACGCCTCCATCGACGGCTCGAGGTCCTTGATCGCCTTCGGGCCGAACGGCGGGAGCAGCACGCGGCGGAAGTCACCGTGGAAGGGCGGGTCCGACGAGATCGGCGGCGCGATGCCCATGGGGGCCAGGTCCATGGGGGGCCGGTTGTTGTTCATGAGCGGTGACCGCGAGGTGAACCGCTCGGTGTCGTGGGCGATCGCGGACACGTCCTCGTGGCGCACCGGCAGCCAGGCGCCGCCGTAGCGCTCGGTGTGGGCCACCGGGCACCGCTCGCGCAGGTCGTCCCAGATCGGGAACGGGTTCGACGAGTACACCGGGTCGGTGTGGTCGAAGTCGGTGGCGAAGTCCTCCACCGGACCGGTGATGGCCACCGTGTCGCGACCCAGGTCGTCGAAGTCGATCTCCTCCAGGGGACCCTGGCTGAACCGGTCATCCACACTCATCGTCGCCACCTCCGGCCGGACCCCGAACCCCCCGGGGCCGGAGCCGAACGTACTTCGGTGACCGCCGCGGGACGTGACCGCGTGGCGGGAGTCACTCCCCCGGGGGCGTCGCCGCCATGGGCGGGTCGACCCCGTCGGGCTCGTCGGGCTCGTCGGCCGGCACGCCCACGGCGAGGCGCCAGAGGTAGCCGACGAGGCAGCCCAGCGCGGCCCCACCCACCACGTCGAGCGGCAGGTGCGCGCCCACGTGGATCCGCGCCAGGCCGACCACCGCCGCCAAAAGGTACGCACCCGCCCGGCCGCGACGCGACAGGTACGGCGACACCACCGTGGCCAGGGCGAAGGCCACCGCGGAGTGTCCGGAGACGAATCCCAGGCCGTCGGTCGGGGTGCCGGCGCGCCGCACCACGTCGGTCAGCTCGTCGAGCGGTCTCCCGCGGCCGATCCGGTCCTTCACCACCTTGGCCAGCTGCCAGGCCACCACCCCGGCCACCACCGCGCCCACCGCGGGACGCCAGCGCCGCCACCGCCACCAGGCGAGCGCGGCCACCACCACCGGGCCGAACAGGCTGCCGAGCTGCATCGGCGCCCACAGCACCCACTCGAGCCACCCGGGCTGGCGGTTCACGAACTCGAAGACCAACTGCTCGGCACCGGGGATGTCGCGGGTGGCGATCCAGCTCGTGACGGCGAGCACCGCCGCCGCGGCCAGCACCCGGGGGATCTCCTCGACCCGGCGGACGTGGGCGTGCGGTGGCTCCGGCGCCATCGACGGACCCTACCGCCGGGCACCGGTTGGCTAGTGTGCCGCCGTGACCGCGGTCGACGAGCGCCCGGCCCCCGAGCCGGAGGACGACCTGTCACCGGCGGTGCAGATCGACGAGCCCGAGGGCCTCAGCTACGAGCGGTCCCCCGCGGACGTCATGCGGGCCGCCATCGCGCTGCTCACCCTCGGCGTGGCGGTGCTGCTGGCCAAGGCCCTCAACGACACGATGGCGGGCTTCGCCAGCGACCTGCTCGGGTTCTGGAACCAGCTGCCCGATTGGATCACCCGGTTCCTCTACGTCTTCTTCGGCCTGTTCGCGCTGATCTTCCCGATCGGCCTGTTCATCACCCTCCTGGCGCAGCGCCGGTTCCGTGTGTTCGGGTTGATGGCCGCGGCCGGCGCGCTCGCCCAGCTGGCCGCCTGGGGGCTCGCCGAGGCGCTCGGCACGATCACCGATCCGAACAAGGTGAAGCCGGTGGACTTCGCCGGGCTCCAGGTCAGCGTCGCCGTCGACGCGTCGGCCGTTGCCGCCGCCGCGGCCAGCGCGACCGTGCTGCGGGCCTACCTGGGCCGCCGGTGGGGCCGGGTCCTGTGGGGCCTGGTGGTCCTCTACTGCGGCTTCCGGGTGATCGCCGGCACCGACCCACCCCTCGACCTCTTCGTCCCCGTGGCCGTCGGCTGGCTCATCGGCCTCCTCGTGCTGCTCGCCGCCGGCACCCCCGACCTGCGTCCACACGGCCCCGACGTGGTCACCGCGATGGACGCGGCCGGGTTCCCGCTGCGCACGCTCAGCCGTGCCGGGGTGGACGCACGGGGCTCCACCCCGTGGTTCGCCACCGCGGCCGACGGCGAGGCCCTGTTCGTCAAGACCCTCGGCCGCGACGAGCGCAGCTCCGACCTGATGTTCAGGGTCATCCGGTGGTTCACGCTCAAGGACGTCGGCGACGAGCGGCCGTTCAGCTCGCTGCGCCGGGCCGTCGAGCACGAGGCGTTCATCGCCCTCAAGGCCCGCGACGGTGGCGTCCGCACCCCCCGGCTCCGCAGCGTGGCCACCGTCGGCGAGGACGGGATGCTCCTCGCCTACGAGGCGATCGGCGGCAAGTCGCTCGACGGCCAGCCCGACGAGGCGCTCACCGACGAGGTGCTCGACCGGATCTGGGGGCAGGTGAAGCTGCTGCGCGACCAGCGCATCGCGCACCGCGACCTGCGGCTGGCCAACGTCTTCCTCGACGACGACGGCCAGGCGTGGATGATCGACTTCGGCTTCAGCGAGCTGGCCGTGACCGACGCCCGCCTCGCCCAGGACGTCGCCCAGCTGATCGTGTCGTCCGCCCGCAAGGTGGGCGCCGAGCGGGCCGTGGCCGCGGCCATCCGCGGGATCGGCCCCGAGGCCGTCGGCGAGTGCCAGCGCTTCCTGCAGCCGCTCGCCCTGGCCGGCGCCACCCGCGCGGCCATCAAGGCCGACAAGAACCTGCTGCCGTCGGTCCGCGAACAGGTGCAGGACCAGTGCGCGATCGAGGAGCTCGTCACCGAGCCGCTCGCCCGCTTCAACATCCGCACCCTGCTCATGCTGGTGGCGGGTGGCATCGCCATCTACGTCCTGATCCCGCAGCTCGCGGACGTCGCCGGCATGTTCCGCCAGCTCAAGGACGCCAACTGGGGGCTGCTGGGCATCTCGCTCATCTTCTCGTTCGTCACCTACATCGGCGCGGCGCTCAGCATCAGCGGCGCGGCCCCGATCCGGCTGCCCCTCCGTGAGACGTTCCTCGCCCAGATGGCCGGCTCCTTCACCAACCGCATCACCCCCGCCGGGGTCGGCGGCATGGCCGTCCAGGTCCGGTACCTCACCCAGGTCGGCGCCGACACGACCCAGTCCGTGGCCGCCCTCGGCATCAACTCCTTCGCCGGGTTCGTGTGCCACATGGTGGTGACCCTGGTCTTCGTCGTGTGGGCCGGCGACTCCGGCACCGGGTTCAGCCTGCCGTCGGCGCAGCTGATCTTCATCGTGCTCGCGGTGGTCGGCGTGGCCTCGGGAGTGGTGCTCCTCACGCCGTGGGGCCGCAAGCACGTGCTCAACAAGGTCGTTGCCACATTGTCGAAGGCGTGGGACGGCCTCCGGACCGTCGCCACGAAGCCCACCAAGCTCGTCACGCTGTTCGCCGGTGGCACGCTCGTGCCCCTCGCCTACCTGGCGTCGCTGGTCGCAGCGATCCGGGCCTTCGGCGGCGACACCTCGGTCGCCACCATCGGCGTGGTGTACCTGATCGGCGCCGCGGTGGCCGGCGCGGCGCCCACCCCGGGCGGCCTCGGCGCGGTGGAGGCGGCGCTCATCGCCGGGCTCACCGCCTCGGGCCTCTCCAACGAGATCGCGGTGCCCGGCGTGCTCGCGTTCCGCCTCGCCACGTTCTGGATCCCGATCCTGCCCGGGTGGCTGAGCTTCAACTTCCTCACGAGCCGCAAGCTCATCTAGCGGACCGGGACGGCCGGCACCTGTTGCCCCGGGCCCTGTTGCCGCCGCCGATGCTCGCACCTACGGTGCAAGAAGCGTCGGCCGCCGGGTCGGCACCACCGAGATGGAGCAGGCCGTGGACGTCCTCCGCACACCCGACGCCCGGTTCGAGGGGCTGCCGGACTGGCCCTACGAACCCCACTACACCGAGGTCGTCGACCCGCTCGACGGCACGGTGCTCCGCATCGCCCGCGTGGAGGAGGGACCGGCCGGGGCCGCGCCGGTCCTCTGCCTCCACGGTGAGCCGTCGTGGTCGTACCTCTACCGCCACATGATCCCGGTGCTCACGTCGGCCGGTCACCGTGTGGTGGCGCCCGACCTGGTCGGCTTCGGCCGCTCCGACAAGCCGGCCGAGCGCACCGACTACACCTACGCCCGCCACGTCGCCTGGATGTCGGCCTGGCTGGAGGCGGAGGACCTGCGCGGCATCACGCTGGTCTGCCAGGACTGGGGTGGGCTGATCGGCCTCCGACTGGCCACCGCGTACCCGGACCGCTTCGACCGCCTGGTGGTGGCCAACACCTTCCTCCCCACCGGTGACCGTGACCCCGGCGACGGGTTCCGTGCGTGGCGGGAGTTCTCCCAGAGCGTCCCCGAGTTCGACTGCGGCGCGATCGTCGACATGGGCTCCACCAGCGACCTCTCCCCCGAGGTGGTGGCGGCCTACAACGCACCGTTCCCCGACCAGCGCCACGTCGCCGGCGCCCGCCAGTTCCCCACCCTGGTGCCCGCCACACCCGACGACCCGGAATCCGGGCCGAACCGGGCGGCGTGGGAGGTGCTCGAGGCCTGGGACCGCCCGGTGCTCTGCGCCTTCAGCGACCGCGACCCGGTGACGGGCGGGGCGGACAGGGTCTTCCTCGAGCGGGTGCCCGGCACCGCGGGCCAACCGCACACCACCATCGAGGGCGGGGGCCACTTCCTCCAGGAGGACCGCGGCCCCGAGCTCGCCCGCGTGGTTGTCGACTTCATCGCGGCCACTCCCGTTCGGTGAGCTCCCCGGCGCCGAACCCCGACGGCAGGGTGGCCCGCGGCGAGCGGACCCGCGCCGCGATCATCGAGGCGTTCGTCGACCTCGTCGACGACGGCGTCGCCCGGCCGCGGGCCCGGCAGATCGCCGAGCGGGCGGGCGTGTCGGTGCGCTCGATCTTCCAGCACTTCGAGGACCTCGACGGGGTGCGGGCAGATGTCGTGCGCCTCCAGGCCCGCCGCATCCGCCCGATGCTCGAGGACCTGACCACCGACGGCGAGCTCCCCGAGCGGATCGCGGCGCTCGTCGAACAGCGCGCCCGGCTCTACGAGTTCATCACCCCGATGCGACGCACGATGGAGTCCGCGGGGCGCAGCGGTCCCACCGACCGCGGCCTCCGCGACCTCGACGACCGGCTGCGCGCCCAGGTGGCCGAGCAGTTCGCCCCGGAGCTGCGTCGCCGGGAGCGCGCCGAGCGCCAGGACCTGCTGGCCGCGCTCGACACCTGGTGCTCGTTCCCCACCTGGGACCACCTCCGGCGCGCCAACGGCCGCTCGGTGCTCCAGTCCCGCCGCAGCGTCCGCCTCGGCCTCGAACGACTCCTCGCCTGAGCCGCCGCCGGCGGGGCCGTCAGGGGTGGAGCGCCTCCACCCGCCGCAGGCCCTCCTCGTACAGGGCGACGAGATCGTCGGGTCCGGCCAGCTCGGTGGCGGCCACCGACCGACCGTAGGGCTGGTTCCACCAACCCCCGTCGGAGCCGACCGGCGGCGGCGACCACGGCCCCACGTACGCGTACGGCACCGGGTGGTCGTCGTCGCCCGGCGAGATCCCGAGGTTGCACTCGCCCACGGCGACGGCGAGGTCGAAGTGCTCGGGCCACAGCACCGCAGCGCCCACATCGTGGCGGGCCGCGACCGCCGCGAGCGCCTCGGCACCCACCGCCAGCCAGCCGGCCACCGCCGCTGCGGCGCCAAGGTCGAGATGCAGTGACAGGTCCGGCTCGAGCGGCGTGACCGCCTCGTACACCGGCGGCGCGCCGGGCACGAGGTCGAGGAACGTCCCGGCCGCCCCCACCGTGGTCACCGGCGCGCGCTCCTCCACACCGTCGACCACGCAGACCAGCTCGACGCCGTCCACCCGCACCTCCCGCGTGGTGTCGCCGACGCCGAACGGCGGGGTGCCGAACCCGCCCGGGGTGGGGCGCAGGCCGATCCGGCCCTCGGCCCGGTACCGCTCCGCGGCGAGGACCTGCTCGGCGAGGCGGTGGAGCCCCGCCACGGTGCGGCGCAGCACCGCCGGCGCCACTCCGGCGGGCGGGTCGCCCGCGCCCGTCGCGGCGAATGGGTTCGTCGTCATCCTCGACCCCCTCGACCCCACGTGGTGTGAGGCCCCCAGACCCTAGAGTCGAACGGGTGGTGCAGCCGACCGACCGCGAGGGCGTCGCCCCGGCGGAGGTGGCGGAGACCCACACCTCCTGGGTGTTCCTCGCCGGCGACCGGGCGCTCAAGCTGCTGAAGCCGTTGCGGACGCCCTTCCTCGACTACTCCACCCCCGAGCTGCGTCACGCGGCCTGCGAGGCCGAGGTGGCGCTCAACCGGCGCCTCGCCCCCGACGTGTACCTCGGCGTCTCCCCGCTGCTCGAGCACGGCGAGCCCGCGGACTGGATGGTGGTGATGCGGCGCCTGCCGGCGGACCGGCGGCTCAGCACCCTGGCCGGCACACCGGGCTTCGATGACCACGTGCGCGAGGTCGCCCGCGCCGTCGCGGTGTTCCACTCCGGCCTGGAGCCCGTGCGCGACGAACCCGGCACCACCGCTGCCGGGCTCCTCGAGGGCTGGGAACGCGAGGTGCGCGAGTGCCGGACGGGTCCGTCCGGCCCCTTCCTCGACCCCGGGTCGCTCGACGAGGTCCTCGACCGGGCCCGCGACACCCTGGCGGGACGGGCCGGGCTCCTCGCGGCGCGGGCCGAGGCCGGCCTGGTCGTCGACGGCCACGGCGACCTCCTCGCCGACGACATCTTCTGCCTGCCCGACGGACCCCGGATCCTCGACTGCCTCGCCTTCCGGCGCGAACTGCGGGTGGGCGACGTGCTCGCGGATCTCGCCTTCCTCGTCATGGACCTCGAGCGGCTCCCCGGCGGGACGGAGGCGGCCCGGGTGCTCGTGGACGCGTACGTGGAGTTCACCGGCCACCACCACCCGCCGTCGCTCCTGCACCTCTTCGTGGCGCAGCGGGCCCTCGTGCGGGCGAAGGTGCGCGGCCTGCGGGCCGCGCAGGGCGACGATCCCGCCGCCGCGACGGACGCCGAGTCGTTCCTCGACCGGGCGGTGCGCCACGCCCGGGCCGCCACCGTCCGGCTCGTCCTGGTGGGCGGCCCGCCGGGGAGCGGCAAGTCCACGGTGGCCCGCGCCCTGGGCGACGCGCTCGACGCCGCGGTGCTCGGGACCGACGAGCTGCGCGACGCCGTGGTGCCGCCCGGCGATCCCGAGCGGTACTCCCGCACGGCCACGGCGGGGGTCTACCGGGAGCTGCGCCGCCGGGCGGGCGACCTCCTGGCCGCGGGCACCTCGGTGGTGCTCGACGCCACCTGGACCGACGCGACGGAACGGGCCGCGGCCCGGTCACTCGCGGCCCGCCACCACACCACGCTCGAAGAGCTGCGGTGCGTGCTGGACCCGGCCGTGGCGGCCCGCCGCGTGGCGACCCGACAGGCCTCGCCGCGGCCTGGCCCGTCCGAGGCCACGCCCGAGGTGGCCCGCCGACTCGCCGCCGCCGCCGAACCGTGGCCGGAGGCCACCACGCTCGACACGACGGACCCCGCCGCCGAGGTCGCGACGACGGCCCTCGCGGTGCTCGCCGAGGTGCCGCTGGCCTACGCGGGCCGCTGAGCGTCGAACCGGTCCATGGCGGCCCGGAGTGCCGCCGCGAAGCGGTCCACGTCGCCCCCGCAGGCGTCGAGGGCCGCATCGTCGAGGAGCACGGCCAGCCCGCCGTCGGCCCGGCCGACCACCACCGCGCCCATCCCCCGCGTGAACTCGGCCACCTCCGGGGTCTGCTCGTTGCGGTGCCACACGTCGAACGGCACCTCCAGCGAACAGGTGAACGCATCCCACTCGGGCTTGCGGCGCAGCGTGCCGTGGGTGATGTCGCACAGCGCGCAGTGCCGGCCGCGCAGCTTGCCCACCACGTACGCCAGCTCACCCCTCACCCCGGCATCGGCGTCGTACACGAGGTAGAGGTGCGTCAGGCCCACGGGGGCTGCAACCGTGGCCGGGCCCGGGGCCTTCCCCGTGGCGTGCTAGACGTTCCGGCGGGACCGACGCCGAGCGCACCGCAGGGGGGCGAGATGACCGACGTGATCGACGCGCTGAGCGCCGTGGTGGCGGCCGACCGCCTGCAGGTGGGCGACGCCGTCAACGAGGACGACACCCATGACGAGTGCCTGACGGTGCCCGGGGTGGTGCCCCTCGCCGTGGTCCAGCCCGAGGACACCGCTGAGGTCGCCGAGATCCTCCGGCTCGCCGCGACGCACCGGGTGCCGGTGACCGCCCGCGGCGCCGGCACCGGCCTGTCGGGCGCCGCGGTGCCGCGGCCCGACGGCATCGTCGTGAGCTTCGAGCGGATGAACCGCGTGCTCGAGATCGACACCGAGAACCACCTCGCCGTGGTCCAGCCCGGCGTGCGGCTCAACGAACTCGACGAGGTGACCCGTTCCCACGGCCTCGTGTACCCGGTGTACCCGGGCGAGTACTCGGCCAGCCTCGGCGGGAACGTCGCCACCAATGCCGGCGGGATGCGGGCGGTGAAGTACGGCGTGACCCGCCACCACGTGCTCGGCCTCGAGGCGGTGCTCGCGGGCGGCGAGGTGATCCGCACCGGCGGCCGCTTCGTGAAGGCCAGCACCGGCTACGACCTCACCCAGCTGATCATCGGCAGCGAGGGCACCCTGGCCCTCGTCACGGAGGCGGTCCTCAGGCTCTACCCGCGCCCGGAGCACCAGGCCACGGTGCTGGCGCCGTTCTCCACCCTCGACGAGGTCACCGCCGCGGTCCCCCGCATCGTCGACTCCGGCATCGGCCCGCTGATCCTCGAGTACATCGACCTGCTGACGATGTCGGCCACACGCAGCTTCAGCGGCCTCGAACTCGGCATCC
The DNA here is from genome assembly GCA_049316905.1 of Microthrixaceae bacterium. Lineage (GTDB taxonomy): Bacteria > Actinomycetota > Acidimicrobiia > Acidimicrobiales > Microtrichaceae > CAIPVR01. The sequence goes on from JBMOJH010000022.1 coordinate 16,261, forward strand.
CCCAGGAGATCCAGGACACGGCGCTCGCCTACCTGGTGGTCATGCTGGAGAACACCCACGAGGACCGCCTCGCCGAGGACACCGAGGCCCTCGGCACGCAGCTCGCCGAGCTCGGCGCCCTCGACGTGTACGTGCTGCCGCCCGCGGCCGCGGGCCAGCTCATCGACGCCCGGGAGAAGGCCTTCTGGATGGCCAAGGCCAACAACGCGGACGACGTGATCGACATCGTCGTGCCCCGGGCCCAGATACCCACCTTCATGAACCGGGTGTCGCTCCTCGCGGGCGAGTACGAGGCGTGGATCGCCGGGTGCGGCCACGCCGGCGACGGCAACGTGCACCTCGGGGTGTTCTGCGGCGACGAGGACAAGCGGTCGCGACTGCTGCACGAGCTCTTCGAGGCCGGCATGGCCCTCGGCGGCGCGATCTCCGCGGAGCACGGCATCGGCGAGGCCAAGAAGCAGTACTTCATGGAGCTCGAGGACCCCACGAAGATCGCGCTGATGCGACGGATCAAGGCGGCCTTCGACCCCGACGGCATCCTCAACCCCGGCACCATCTTCGACTGAGCCCTCCCACCGCGGCCCGCCCGCGGCAGGACGAAAGGACCCCCACGTGAACGGCGCACAGGCCCTGATCCGCACGCTCGTCGACTCCGAGGTCGACGTGTGCTTCATGAACCCCGGCACGTCCGAGATGCACTTCGTGCACGAGCTCGACCAGGTCCCCGGCATGCGCTCGGTCCTGGCCCTGTTCGAGGGCGTCGCCACCGGCGCGGCCGACGGCTACGCCCGCATGGCCGGGCGGCCCGCTGCGGTGCTCCTGCACCTCGGCCCCGGCCTCGGCAACGGCCTCGCCAACCTGCACAACGCCCGGCGGGCCAAGACCCCGGTGGTCAACATCGTGGGCGACCACGCGACCTACCACGCCAAGTACGACGCCCCGCTGCAGTCCGACATCGCCTCCATCGCCGCCGGTGTGTCGGGCTGGATCCGCACCGCGACCGACCCCGAGCACGTCGCTCGTGACGCGGCGGACGCCGTGGCCGCCGCCTACGGCCCGCCCGGCCAGGTGGCCACGCTGATCCTCCCGGCCGACGTGTGCTGGTTGGGCGCACCCGGCCCCGTCACCCCCAGCCCGCGCAGCGCCCCCGGGGTGGTGCCGGCGGAGCGGATCGAGGACGTGGCCGCGGCGGTGCGCTCGGGACGGACCGCGATCCTCGTGGGTGGCACCGCCATGACCGAGGGCGCCCTCCGCGACGTGGCCCGCATCGGTGCCGCCACCGGCGCGAAGGCCCTGGCCGAGACGTTCCCCGCCCGGGCCGAGCGCGGCGCCGGACTCCCGGTGGTCGAGCGCCTCGCGTACCTCGCCGAGTTCGCCCAGGCCCAGCTCGACGGCGTGGAGCACCTCGTGCTCGTGGACGCGGCGCACCCGGTGAGCTTCTTCGCCTACCCGGACAAGGCCTCCGACCTGGTGCCCGAGGGCTGCTCGGTGCACGTGCTCGCCGCCCCCGACGAGGACGCGCCGCGGGCCCTCGCCGACCTCGTGGCCGCGCTCGACGCCGGTGGCGCCGAGGTGCCCACCGCCCCGGCCGGGCGCCCGGACCGGCCCACCGGCCCGCTCACTGCCGAGACCCTCGCCCTCGCCATCGGCGCGCTGCTGCCCGAGGGCGCCGTGGTCGCCGACGAGGGCAACACCGGCGGGCTGTTCGTATCAGGCTTCACCGCCGGCGCGCCCCGCCATGACTGGCTCTGCCTCACCGGCGGATCGATCGGCTACGGCCTGCCGGTCGCCACCGGCGCCGCGGTGGCGGTGCCGGACCGCAAGGTCCTGTGCCTCGAGGCCGACGGCTCCGGCATGTACACGCTGCAGGCCCTGTGGACCCAGGCCCGTCTCGGTCTCGACGTCACCACCGTGGTGCTCAACAACGGCTCGTACGCGGTGCTGAACATGGAGCTCGACCGGGTCGGTGCGGGGACCGCGGGCGAGAAGGCCCGCGAGATGCTCGACATCCCGGGCCTCGACTTCGTGTCGCTCGCCCGGGGCATGGGCGTGCCCGCCACCCGGGCGACCACCGCCGAGGAGTTCACCACCCAGCTCGAGCAGGCACTCGCCACCGAGGGCCCGTCGCTGGTGGAGGCGATGATCCCCGCCACCCTGTGACCGCCCCACCCCCCGCTTTGTGCTGCCGACGCCGACACATATGTCGTCAGGAGCATCACAAAGCCGGGGATTGCAGGGGGGTGGGGGCGTGAGCGGCCCGTCGCTCGACCCGCTCGAGCTCCTCGACCGCGTGGTCGCCGCCATTCCGGAGGGTGAGGACCGCCCCCAGCAGCGACGGATGGTCACGGAGGTGGAGCGGGCACTCGGCGAGGGGTCCCACCTCGCCGTCCAGGGCCCCACGGGCGTGGGCAAGTCGGTTGCCTACCTCCTGCCGGCGATCGCCCGGGCCGGCGCGGGGGTCCGGACCGTGGTCGTCACCTCCTCCCGGGCCCTGCAGGACCAGCTCGCCCGTACCGATCTGCCGTTCCTCGCCGAGGCACTCGACGTGCCGTTCACCTTCGCCGTGCTCAAGGGACGGGCCAACTACGTGTGCCAGGCCGCGGTGGCCGAGACCGAGGTGCGCCTCGGCCGCGGACCGGAGGCCCAGCTGGAGCTCGACGGCCTCGCGGACGAACCCGAGCTGTCGGGCGCCGCGGAGCGGGAGCTCAGCCGACTGGTCGACTGGGCCCGCACCACCACCAGCGGGGAGCTCGCGGACCTGGAGGAGCCCCCCACCGACGCGGCGTGGGCCGCGGTGTCGGTCGGTCCCGGCGAGTGCGTCGGGGCCAGCCGCTGCAGCCACGCCGAGGACTGCTTCTCCGAGCAGGCCCGGGCCCGCTGCGAGACCGCCGACATCGTGGTCGTCAATGCCCACCTCTACGCGGCCCACGTGCAGAGCGGCCGGGCGGTCCTGCCGGAGCACGACGTGCTCGTGATCGACGAGGCCCACGAGTTCGAGGACGCCATGGTGGGAGCGCTCGGCACGCAGCTCTCCGCCGGGCGCCTCGTGAACCTGGCGCGGGTGCACGACCGCAGCGTGGCCGAGGCGCCCGAGGTGGGCGTCAACCTGCAGTCCGCCGCGGACGCCCTGGCCGACGCCCTCGACGGCGCGCTGGCCGAGGCCCTCGACGACCACCGCTCGGGCCGGCTGCACGGGGACCTGCCCGACGGCCTGGCCACCGCGCTCACCGTTGCCGGCCTCGCGGCGGACCGGGCGTTGACCGGCCTGCGCGACGCGGCGCGCCAGGCCCGCGACTCCCGTTCGGCCACCGCTCGGCACCGCACCGAGCGCGCCGTGCGCACCGCCGAGGGCGTGGTCGACACCATCGCCGCGCTGGCCGCGCCGCTGGAGCCCGGCCAGGTGCGCTGGATCAGCGAGGGCCGCGCAGGGCGCCACACGCTGCAGCTCACCCGAATCGACATCGCCGACACGCTCCGGGCCGCGGCATGGGAGCAGGACGATGCCGACCGGGGCGGGGACGGGCCGGCCGACGACACCGACGACGCCCCCGGCGCGGACGGACCCACCGTGGTGCTCTGCTCGGCCACGCTCGATCCCGGCACCGCCGGCCGGCTGGGCCTCGACGCGCGGTTCGTGGCCGTGGACTCGCCGTTCGACTTCCGCGCCAACGGGCTGCTGTACGTCCCGCGGCTCCCCCGCCCGGCGAGCGACGACTGGCCCGACGCCGTGGCGGAGGAGCTGGCCCACGTGGTGGCGTCCTGCGGCGGGCGCACGCTCGCGCTGTTCACCTCCCACCGGATGCTCCGGCGCTCCGTGGAGGCCGTGCGCGATCTCCTGCCGGAGCTCGAGATCCTCGCCCAGGGCGACGCCCCGAACCCGGTGCTGCAGCGGCGGTTCCTCGACGAGGAACACACGAGCCTCTTCGCCACCGCGAGCTTCTGGACCGGGATCTCGTCGCCGGGCACCACCTGCTCGGCAGTGGTGATCGACAAGATCCCCTTCCCGGTTCCCACGGATCCGATCGTGGAGGCCCGATGTGACGCCGTCGGCGACGACCGGGCCTTCGCCGAGGTGTCGGTGCCCGCCGCGGGCATGCAGCTCGCCCAGGGCGTGGGCCGCCTGATCCGGACCGCGACCGACCGCGGCGTGGTGGCCGTGCTCGATCCCCGCCTGGCCGAGGCCCGCTACCGCAAGCGGATCCTGGACCTGCTCCCCCGGCTCCGCCGTACCCGCGAGCGGTCCGACCTCGACGCCTTCGTCGCGGGCCTCGGGCTCCCGCCGCCCCCACCCTGAACCCCTCCACCCCTCGCTGTGTGTCGCGCCCTCGCGCTGATCAGTGCGTTCCCGCGACACAAAGCCGGGCAGGGGTCCGGGTCAGGCCGGCAGCAGGTTCCAGTCCCGCAGGTCCGGGCGGGCCAGACGCCGCCGGTACACGGTGGTGTGGTCGGTCCAGTTGTTGGTGATGCGGCCGTCGTCGGTCTTGTACCAGGAGTGGCAGTCCTCGGCCCACACGGTCTTCGCGGCGGCGGCCTGCACCTCGGCGTCGTCGCGCTCGGCCGCGGCCCGCGTGACCTCGACGGCCCGGAGGTCCCGCAGCACCTTCTCCTCGATCATCTGCACCGTGTAGCCCACCTGCTGCTCGATCATGAACAGGATCGAGTTGTGGCCCAGGTTGGTGTTGGGCCCGTACAGCATGAACAGGTTCGGGAAGCCCGGCACCGACAGGCCGAGGTAGGCGCGTGCGCCGTCGGACCACTCCTCGTTGAGGTCGCGTCCGCCGACGCCGGTGACCCGCAACGGCGCCAGGAACTCCGTGGTGCGGAACCCGGTGCCGAAGATCAGCGCGTCGACCGGGTGCTCCGCGCCATCCGCGGTCACCACCGAGTCCGTCGTGATGCGCTCCACCGCGCTCGTGACCACCTCGACGTCCGGGCGGAGCAACGTGGGGTACCAGTCGTCCGCGATGAGGATCCGCTTGCAGCCCGGCGGGTAGTCCGGGACGATCGCCTCCTCGGTGAGCCGTTCGGACACGAGTGGCCGGATCTTCTTGCGGAACTGCTGCTCCAACCAGGCCCCGAGGCGGCTCCGCCGGCGCATCACGTTGAAGCGCATCTCGAGGCGCCAGTAGATGGAGTCGCGGTAGATGCGCTGGAGGTGCGGCACGTGCTGGAACGCCCACCGCTCCCACGGGCGGAACGGTCGGTCGTTCTTGGGCGCCACGTAGTTCGAGCTGCGCTGGAACAGCGAGAGGTGGCGGGCGTCCTTCGCCACCTGCGGCACGAACTGGATGGCGCTCGCACCGATCCCGATCACGCCCACGCGCTCGCCCCGCAGGTCGTGGCCGTGGTCCCAGCGCGCCGAGTGGAACACCGTGCCGCGGAAGTCGTCGAGGCCGGGAAGGTCGGGCACGTGGGGCCGGTTCAGCTGACCGAGCCCGCTGACCACCACGTCGGCCTCGACGGTGCGCACCCCACCCTCCTGGTCACGCACCGAGAGGGTCCACGTGCCCGTGGCGTCGTCATAGGTCGCGGCGGTGACCTCCTGGCGCAGCTCCAGGTGGGGGCCCAGGCCGTAGCGGTCGACCAGCGACTCGAAGTACCCGAGGATCTCGGGCTGGGTGGCGAACTTGCGGGTCCAGTCGGCCTTGGAGGCGAACGAGAAGCTGTAGAGGTGCGACGGCACGTCGCAGGCCGCGCCCGGGTAGGTGTTGTCGCGCCAGGTGCCGCCCACCCCGTTCGACTTCTCGTAGAGGGTGAACGTGTCGATCCCCGCGAGGCGGAGCTGGATGGCCATGCAGAGGCCCCCGGCACCGGCGCCGAGGATCGCCACCCGGGGCGAGCGGGCCCCCGCAGCCAGCGCGGCCCGCAGCGCCGCGGCCCGCTCCTCGCGGCCGGCGGCGACGGCGCCCGTGATCCCGCCCGACACGACGTCGCGGTACTCGGGGTGCACGGCACCCGCCGCCGTCACGCCACCGTCCCTCGCCGAGGTCACCGTCATCGCGTTCCTGTCCCCCTGGCCCGGACGACCCACCCGTCCGGCACCGCCGACCCTACCGGCCGCGCCGTGGCCGGGCTGGCGGATCCGTACGCTGGGCCGGTGCGCATCCTGCTGACCGGCGCGACCGGCTACCTCGGCGGGCGCCTGGCCCCGCTCCTCCTCGACGCCGGCCACGACGTCCGCTGCCTCACCCGCACCGCCGAGAAGCTGCGGCAGGTGCCGTGGGCGTCGCGCACCGAGGTGGTGGTGGGTGACGCGCTCCGGGCCGACGACGTCGAGCGGGCCTGCGAGGGCGTGGACCTCGTCTACTACCTGGTGCACTCCATCGGCGCGGGAGCCGACTTCGCCGCCCAGGACCGGCTGGCCGCCACGAACCTGGCGCGGGCCGCCGCGGCGGCCGGGGTCGGGCGGATCGTGTACCTGGGCGGGCTGCTCCCGCCGCCCGACGAGGCGGCCTCCGAGCACCTGGCCTCCCGGGCGGAGGTCGGCCGGATCCTCCTCGACGGCGAGGTGCCCGCGGTGGTGCTGCAGGCCGGCGTGGTCATCGGCAGCGGCAGCGCCAGCTTCGAGATGCTCCGGTACCTCACCGAACGGCTCCCCGTCATGATCACCCCGCGATGGGTCACCTCCCGGGTGCAGCCGATCGCGGTGCGCGACGTGCTCAGCTACCTGCTCGGCGCCGCCGCCCTGCCACCCGGCACGAACCGCCGCTTCGACATCGCCGGCCCCGACGTCCTCACCTACGCGGAGATGATGCAGCGCTACGCGGCCGTGGCCGGCCTGCGGCGCCGGGTCATCATGCCGGTGCCGGTGCTGTCCCCGTGGCTGTCGAGCCAGTGGGTCAACGTGGTCACGCCGGTGCCGAAGGCGCTCGCCCAGCCGCTGATCGAGTCGCTGCGGAACTCGGTGGTGGCCACCGAGCACGACATCCGCGACCTCATCCCCCTGGAGCCGGTGGGTTTCGACGAGGCGGTCCGTCTCGCGCTGGCCCGTATCCGCAACCTCGACGTGGCCACCCGCTGGTCCAACGCGTCCTGGCCGGGGGCACCGTCGGACTCGATGCCCACCGACCCCGACTGGTCCGGCGGCACCGCCTACCGCGACGAGCGGGAGGTGGTCGTGCGGGCCGCCCCGGAGGACGTGTGGCGCGCCGTGGAGGGCGTGGGCGGCGATCGCGGATGGTACTCGTGGGCCCTCGCCTGGGCGGTGCGCGGCTTCTTCGACCGGCTCGTCGGCGGCGTGGGGCTGCGCCGCGGCCGCCGGCACCCCGACCGGCTCCTCGTGGGCGAGGCGGTCGACTTCTGGCGGGTCGAGGCCCTCGAACGCCCGGGCGACGACCGCTCGGGCCTGCTGCGCCTGCGGGCCGAGATGCGCCTGCCCGGCGAGGCCTGGCTGGAGTTCCGCGTCGCCCCGGGCGACGAACCGGGCACCACCCGGCTCGACCAGCGGGCGCTGTTCCTGCCCCGGGGCCTCGCCGGCGACCTCTACTGGTGGTCGGTCACGCCGTTCCACGGCGTGGTGTTCGGCGACATGGCCCGGAACCTCGGCCGTGCGGCCGGGGCGGTGGGGCCGGTGCGACGCGTACGCTGAGCCGCCCCGTCCGCTCGCGGACCGACCACCCCGGAGGCAGTGACCCATGGACCGGCTGAGCGCTCTCGACGCCGAGTTCCTGCACCTCGAGGACGGCGTGGCCCACATGCACATCGCCGGGATCTGCACCTTCGACGGTCCGATGCCCACGGTCGCGGACCTCCACGAGCTCATCGCCGCGAAGCTCCACCTCATCCCCCGCTACCGGCAGGTGGTGCGGACCGTGCCCCTCGAGCTGGGGCGGCCGGTGTGGGTGGACGACCCGCACTTCCACCTCGACTACCACCTCCGCCACACCGCCCTGCCCGCACCGGGTGGGCGGGCCGAGCTCGAGACGCTGATGGGCCGGCTCATGTCGCAGCCGCTCGACCGCCGCCGCCCGCTGTGGGAGGCGTGGCTCGTCGAGGGCCTCGAGGACGGGCGCTGGGCGCTCATCTTCAAGGTGCACCACTGCATGGTGGACGGCATCTCCGGCGTCGGCCTGCTCACGGTCCTGCTGGACCTGTCGCCCGACGCACCCCTGCCCGAGCCCGAGCCGTGGAGCCCGGAACCGGTCCCGTCGGGCGCCGCGCTGGTCCTCGACGCCTGGGGCGGGGCGCTGTGCGACGCCGGCGAGCTCGCCGCCGCCCTCCCCGGCCTCGCGACACGTCCGGGCGACGCCGCCGCCCTCGCCGGTGGCCTGGCCATGGGCGCGGGCCGCCTGGCCGCCCGGCTCGTGCCCGGCACCGGATCCCGCACGCCGGTGACCGGCGACATCGGCCCCCACCGGGTGTGGGCGCACTCCACCGTGGACTTCGACGACGTGCGGCAGATCCGCCGGCACCTCGGCGGCACCGTCAATGACGTGATCCTGGCCGCCGTGACGGGCGGGTACCGCGACGTCCTGCTCGCCCACGAGGAGGACCCCGACCGGTGCTCGGTACGGACGCTGGTCCCGGTGTCGGTCCGCGGTGGCGACGCGGAGGGCGTGCCCGACAACCGGGTCTCGGGCCTGCTGCTCGACCTGCCGGTGGAGGTGGCCGACCCGGTGGAGCGTCTTTCGGAGGTCCGCCGCCGCATGGAGGCGCTGAAGGCGTCCCACATCGACGAGGCGGCCGTGATGGTGGAGCGGCTCGGCAACCTGGCACCCCCGGCGCTGGTGCAGAGTGCCACCCGGCTCGGCCTGGCGTCCCAGCGACTGCTCACCCAGCGGTCGGTCACCACGGTGACCACCAACGTGCCCGGCCCGCAGTTCCCGCTCTACTGCCGGGGCCGGGAGCTCCGGTCGTACCTGCCGTTCGTCCCGATCACCCACGGCATGCGCATCGGCACGGCGATCCTCTCCTACAACGGCCGCATCGCGTTCGGGGTGACCGGCGACCTGTCGGTGGAGCATGACGTGGAGGTGTTGGCCCGCTCCGTCGCCCGCGGGATCGGGACGCTGCGGGCCCGTGCCGGTTCCTGAGGGCCCGGGGCCTACGCTGGCGCCATGAGCACCGTGGAGCTGACCGCCGACACCTTCGAGTCCACCGTCGCCGGCGACGGCGTCGTGCTGGTCGACTTCTGGGCGGCGTGGTGCGGCCCGTGCCGGGCCTTCGCCCCCGTGTTCGAGGAGGCCAGCGAGGCGCACCCCGACGCCACGTTCGGCAAGGTCGACACCGAGGCCGAGCAGCAGCTCGCCGGGGCACTGCAGATCCAGTCGATCCCCACGCTCATGATCTTCCGCGACGGCATCCTGCTGTTCCGCCAGCCGGGCGCACTGCCCTCCGCGGCGCTCGAGGACCTCATCACCCAGGCCGAGGCCCTCGACATGGACGAGGTCCGGGCCCAGCTCGACGCCCCCGCCGAGGGCTGACCGTCAGGCCACCGGTTCGGGCGTGCGCTCGGGCCCGGGCTGCGCAGGACCGGATTCCGCAGCCGGGACCGCCGGATCGGGGCCGCCAGCGTCCGCCGGGACGGCGCCCTCCACGTCGAGGTGCGGCAGCCAGCCCAACCAGCGCGGGAACCACCAGGCCTTCGGCCCGAGCAGCTCCATCACTGCCGGCACGAGCACCATCCGCACGACGGTCGAGTCGAGCAGCACCGCCACGGCCATGCCGAAGCCGATGAGCTTCACCGTCGGGCTCGCGTTGGTCACGAAGCTGAGGAACACCGCCATCATGATCAGCGCGGCGGTCGTGATGACCCGGGCGGTCGTGGCCACGCCGGTGACCACCGAGCCGCGGGCGTCGCCGGATCGGGCCCACTCCTCCTTGATCCGGCTCATCAGGAACACCTCGTAGTCCATCGAGAGCCCGAAGAGGATCACGAACATGACGAGCGGAACGAACGACACGATCGGGATCGTCTGGTCGAGGCCGATCAGCTCCTTGCCCCAGCCGAACTGGAACACGGCGACCACCACGCCGTAGGCGGCACCGATCGACAGCAGGTTCATCACCGCGGCCTTCAGCGGCACGAGGATCGAACGGAACACCAGGACGAGCAGCACGAACGCGCCCAGCACCACGGCGCCGATCACCAGCGGCAGCACCCGCACCACCAGGTCGGTCAGGTCGGTGAGGGTGGCCGTGGCGCCACCCACGTGGGCCTGCAGGCCCGTCCCGGCGGTGGCGGCGGCCAGGCGGTCCCGCACCTCCCGCACCAGCTCGCCGGTGCGGGCGCTGTCGGGACCGGTCGCCGGCACCAGCTGGTAGATCACCGCGGACGTGGCCGCCGCGTCGTTGGGGATCGGCCCCACGGAGTAGCGCAGGTCCTTCACCGTCCCCGACGGCTGCAGCGCAGCGACGGCCCGGTTCACGGGCGCGAGCTGCTCGAGGGCCTGCGCGTACGGCACGGCGCGCGGGAGGCCCACCACCACCACGAGCGGCCCGTTGGCACCCGCGCCGAAGGCCTTCTCGGTCGTCACGAACGCCTGGCGCTGCGACAGCCCCGCGGGGAGCGAGTCGTCGCCCGGCATGCCGAACTGCATCCGCAGGAACGGCGCGGCGAGCACGACCAGCACCGCGACCCCGCCCAGGAGCGCGAACCACGGCCGGGCCGACATGCGCGTGGCGAAGCGACCCCAGAAGGTCGCCTCGGGCGCGACGGGGTCCCCGCCGTGGCGGTGCACCGCCACCCGGTCGATGCGGGCGCCCGCGATGCCCAGCAGCGAGGGCAGCAGGGTGGCCGCGGCGATCATCATCACGAGCACGCCGAGGGCGGCCGCGAGGCCCATCGTCTGCACCAGCGGGATCGGCACCACGAGCAGGCCCAGCAGGGCGATGCACACGGTCACCCCCGCGAACAGCGCGGCCCGACCCGAGGTGGTCATGGCCAGGCCGACCGCATCGTGCGGCTCGTACCCGTCGGCGAGGAACTGCCGGTAGCGGGTGACGATCAGGAGGGAGTAGTCGAGACCCACGCCGATGCTGATCATCAGCGTGACCGCCGGCGCCGCGGCCGACACGTCGACCACCGTGGCCAGCAGGTACACGAGGCCGCCGGCGGTGACGGCACCGAACAGGGCCGTGACGATCGGGATGACCATGCCGAACAGCGACCCGAAGGCCACCAGCAGGAGCACCGCGCCGATGGCCAGACCCACCTCGTCCGCGTGGTCGGCCCACCAGCTGACGGGCTGGTTCCAGGTGTCGGCCACGGTGCCGCCCACGGCCACGCGCACCCCCGCGCCGGCGTCGGCCACCGCCCTCGACACCGCCGCGTACGGGTTGTCGTACGCCGAGCCCGCCTCGTGCGGGTTCACCGGGAAGCGGTTCATCAAGGTCGTGAGCGGCGCGTCGAAGGTCACCGTGGACAGCGCCACGCGACCGTCCGCGGACAGCGACGGCGGGATCGCACGGGCGAGGCGGTCGGCCGCGGCCTGCTCCGCCGGGGGCAACCCTGCGGCGACCCGCTCGATCGTCTCGCCCGGGTCCGAGCTGAGCGGGTCCGACACGGACCGCACGCCCGGCACCTTCTCGAGCCGCTGGACCAGTGCCGCCACCGCGGCCGCCGGGCCCGGATCGGTGAGACGGCCGCCCGGCACGCTGAGCACGAGCGACGCCGTGGCCGCGTTCTGGGACGCGAACCGCGAGTTCAGGAGGTCGTACGCGGCCTGCGAGTCGGTGTTCGGGACACGGAAGTCGTTCGAGGTCCGGGACTGGTCGGCCGTGGTGGCCGCGCCGGCGCCCACGAGCACCACGAGCCACACCGCGGCGAACCACCAGTGGTGACGCGCGACGAACCGCCCGGCACGGCCGAGCGCCCCCAGGCGGGGCGACGGCCGGTAGGCCGTTGGGTCATGGGACTGACGGGACTCCGCGTGACGACGGTTCCGGGGCACGGCTCACTCCAGTGGGGCGGTTCCCCCTTGGATCGGCCGTGCCGGCCGAATACTGAGGTCAGGCGGTGGCCGGCTGGTCCTCGACCGAGGCCAGGCGGATCTCCGTGTCGTCGTCAACGGCCGGCGCGCCCTGCGAGCGCTTCCAGACCACCACCGCCACCACGCCCACCACGGCGAGCAGGAGGAAGAGCACGAGGCCCTTGCGCGACTTCTTTGCCTGGACCTCCTCCGCGAGCTCCTGGGCCTTGGCCGCCACGGTCTCCGCCTTCTCGGCGGCCTTGGCGGCACCCTCGGCGACGGCCGCCGTGGCACCGGCCACGGAGGCCACCTTGTGGAGGTCGTCGGGGATGTTGCGCTTCCTGCTCATGTCCTGGCTCCCATTCCGTCCGCCGACCCCCACGGGCCCGGCGCGGCCAACCTAGTTGGCCCGACGCCGGCCCGACACGGGGACCGGTCAGTCCACCGAGATCCGGGCGAACAGCTCGGTCTTGCGCTCCTCGAACTCCTCGAAGTCGATGCGCTTGGCCTCGAAGTCCGCGTGCAGCTGCTCCACGAGCTTGAGCAACTCGTCCGCGCTGAGCTCCTCCTCGCCCTCTGGCAGGTCGAAGCCCTCCTCGAGCTCGGTCTCCTCGACGTCGTCCTTGTCCAGACGGCGTTCCCGCTTGGCCGCGGCCTTGGCCTTCTTGGCCCGGTCACGCTGCAACTTCGCGAAGCTGGTCCTGCTGGCGCCCATGTCGAACTCCTCACTCGTGGTCCCGGCGACCGGGCGCGCACGTCAACCGAGTGGTCGGCGTGCGGACGGGTGCGGCGCCCCCTGGGGCGGCCCTGACGACCGGTCGCAGAGGACAAGGTTACGCCGAGGTGACCCTCCGGCTCACGGCGGGACCCCCCGGAGTGACGAGCATCACAGGGTCGCAGGGCCTCAGCGCGGCCCGATCCGCACGAACTCGAAGTCCGACCCGGCGCTGAACCGGGCGAGCGCCACGTCCGCCGGCTCGGGCCGGGGATCGCCCCCGTGCAGCACCCGCCAGGCCCGGACCCGGCCCATCGGCGGCTCCACCGGCTCGCACCGGGCGGTCGGGTCGACCGCGTGGACCATGGCGTCAAGCGCCGCGTCGCCCAGGCCGTCGGCCAGCAGCGTGGCCCAGCCGAGCGCCTCGGCCTCCTCGGTGGCGGGGCAGTCGCCCACGGCCACCACGGTCTCCCCGTCGCCGTCCACCCACACGTCGACGTAGTCCCGCGGGGCGAACGCGGGGTGGAGCTCGAGCACGGTCGCCACGCCCGCGGCGTCGGCCGACGCCCCCAGGGCCCGCGCCAGCCGCCCCGCGACCAGGCCGGCGACCCCGGTGAACTGCCGGGCGAGGATGCCCGCCGCGCCCTCCGGGCCCACGTGGGCCACGACCGCAGCGTGGAACGACATCGCGAGCAGGTGGCCCTGGAGCGCGAACTCCCGCACCAGCGCGAGGAGGGCCTCGCGGGAGAAGTCCTCGAGGCGGAGGTCCGGGTCGAGGGGGCCGACGTAGTCGGACCGGCCGTCCGCGGCGGGCACCAGCGGCAGCACCGGCACGTGCAGGGCCGCGGCGCGGGTGCGGGCCATGCGCCGGGCCGGCTCCGGCTCGGGCCGGGGTTCCGCGTCGTGGTCGATCACGACCTCCCACGCGCAGTGCGGGTGCCGGTCGGCGGGCACGCGGGGCGGCCGGTGCACCGGCACCATGCGGGCACGGGGGTTCGACGCGCACACGGTGGCCTCGAAGGTGGGGTCCTCGATCGTGTGGCACATGCCGTGCACGAACTCCTCACCCATCGGCTCCACGTCCACCAGCGCGCCGCAGTGGTCGAGGTGGAACTCGCCCCGGTCGGGGGCGCTCACCGAGAAGCGGAAGTCGAGGAACTCGTGGGGCGCGCCGATGTCGAGCTGCATCCCCTTGAAGGTCGACGACACGTCGTCCTCGTGGCCGAAGCCCAGGAGGCGACGGACCCGACGGGTGTACACGGGGCTCGCGCCCATCCACTCGTCGATCGCCACGGCCTCCATCACCTCGCGCCCCGCCGTGCCGATCACATGTGGCATGCCGGCGCGGTCGATGAGGTGCCCGGCCAGCAGGTACTCACGGCCGAGCGTGGCGAGCTCCCACCGGTCGAGGTCCTCCACTGGTCGCCCGCTCGTCACCAGGTCCCCCTCGTCCGTCCACGACCGTCCCGGCCGTCCCGGCCGCTGCCGGACCGGCTCAGCGTACCGAGGGCCCGACGCCCGCTCAGACCAGGGGGAACTCCACCACCTCGCCCTGCTTGACCTCGTAGAGCTCACCCCGCACCCGCACGGCGAGGGTCCCGTCGGTGGAGCTGCGCCCCACCTTCATGCGGACGGCCATGTCGTCGATGTCGAGATGGAGGTTGTGCTGGCGGTAGCGGAGGTTCAATCCGAGCGAGCCGAGCTCGGCGGGGATCACCGGGTCGAGGCGCAGCTCGTCGTGACGGAGCTCGAGGCCGGTGTAGCAGCGCTGCACGAGGTCGATCGTGCCCGCCATCGCGCCCACGTGGATGCCCTCGCGGGTCGTGCCGCCCTGGACGTCGTCCACGTCGCTGTGCAGCGCGCTGAGGAACTCGGCCCAGGAGCGTTCGCGCTGCTCCCGGGCGTGGATCCACGCGTGGACCACGCGGCTGAGCGTGGAGCCGTGCGAGGTGCGCGGCTCGTAGTACGCGATGCACCGGCGGCGCAGGCCCGGGTCCGCCTCGTAGCCGAGGCGGTCGAGGAGCCCGGCCAGCTCGTCCTCCGACAGTAGGTAGAACAGCATCAGCACGTCCGGCTGCTTCGTGAGCTGGTAGCGGTCCGGGGAGTCGCCCTCCGCCTCGAGAATGCGGTCGAGCCGGGCGATGTCGCCGTAACGGGCCCGGTAGCCGTCCCAGTCGAGCTCGAGCAGGTGCTCGTAGCCCTGGAACTGGCTGATCACGGGGCCGGCCAGGTCGCCGTCGAGGCCGCTGTCGTGGAAGCAGACGAGCATCTTCCTGCTCACGTCGCCCCATCGGTCGAGCTCCTCCTGGGTGATCACGAGCCGCTCGCGGAGCTCCGCCGCGGTGCCGGGCGGGAGGTCCTTGAGCAGCTCGAGGGCCCGGGCCAGGCACCACACCGCCATGAGGTTCGTGTACGAGTTGTTGTCGAGCCCCGGGCCGTCACGGTCCGGGTAGCCCTCGTGGTACTCGTCGGGCCCCATGACGCCCCGGATCGCGTAGCGGTCGAGGGAGTGGTCGTAGACCGCCATCGACGACCACAGACGGGCGATCTCGAACAGCAGCTCGGCACCGAAGAAGCGCATGAACTCCTCGTCGCCGGTCGCCTGGTAGTACTGCCACACGTTGTAGGCGATGGCGGAGTTCACGTGCCGCTGCAGGTGCGACCCGTCCTGCAACCAGTGCCCCGAGTCGGGGTTCAGGTGCATCGTCTGGGTCTCCTCGCGGCCATTCGCGCTGCTCTGCCACGGGAACATCGCGCCGGTGAAGCCGTTCTCCCGGGCCAGCCGGCGTGCCTGCGGCAGCCGCCGGTACCGGTAGAAGAGCAGCGAGCGGGTGAGCTCGGGCACCCGCAGCGAGAAGAACGGGAAGATGAACATCTCGTCCCAGAAGATGTGCCCGCGGTAGGCCTCGCCGTGCAGGCCCCGGGCAGGCACCCCCACGTCGAGCAGCGCCGAGTGGGGCGACACCGTGACCATGCAGTGGAACATGTGCAGGTTCAGCAGGCGCGCCACCTCGCCGTCGCAGCCCGGCTCCAGCTGGGTGCGGTTCCAGCGATGGCGCCACGCCACCGTGTGGTGTTCCAGCAGCTCGTCGAACCCACCGGCCACCTGCACCAGGTCGCAGGCCTCGAGCCGGGGTTCGGAGATCGCGTCGTCGCGCGAGGTGAACACGGCCACCAGCTTCTCCACGATGACCTCGTCGCCCGGCGACACGTCGAGCCGCAGGGAGAGGGCGACGGCACCGGGGTGCTCGTCCACCGTCGTCTCGGGCGCCACGCGCTCGCCGTTCAGCAGCACGTGGGTGCGAGCCGACTCGGCGATCCGGATGCGCGACTGGTTGGTCTCCACCACGAGACAGACCGTGTCGTCGCCGTGGACCGTGGTGGCGATGGGATCGAGGTGGCGGGAGGGCAGCGACGAGTAGCGGGGCACCCCGCTGTTCGTGACGCGGCCGTCCAGGCCCGACCACACCTCGAGCCGGCCGGCCCGGTCGAGGGGCACGATCGTGGTCTCGAGCCCGCAGAGGTGGGCGTCGTCCATGCTGACGAACCGGCGCTGGGTGATCCGGGTCCGGCGTCCGGACGACTCCCGGAACTCGGTGTGGCGGGTGAGCACGCCGCGGTGCGTGTCGAGCTCGATCCGGTGGGCGTCGACCTCGGCGGTGGTCTCGTCGATCCACTCGCCGCCGTCGTAGCGGAAGCGCAGCGGCAGCCAGTTCGGGAGGTTGACGAGGCTCTCGTTCTCCACGTCCCGGCCGTTGATGTCCGACGACAGCCGGTTGTAGATCCCCGCGGCGTAGGTGCCCGGGTAGTGCACCCCGTCGGCGACGCACTCGGGAAGGGCCCCCCGGGTGGCGAGGTACCCGTTGCCCAGGGTGCACAGCGCCTCCCGCAGCCCCTCGCCGTCGGGGTCCATGCCCTCGTAGATCAGCATCCACTCGTTCATGACGTCTCCTGCGGCCTCCCGGCGGGCCGGACCGAGCGGTCCGGCAGGACCTCCAGGAGGGACATGTCCTCCACCACCCAGTCGGCACCGGCCGAGCGGAGTTCAGCGGCCTGGCTGTGACGGTCGACGCCGATCACCGGAGCGAACCCGCCCCGCCGGCCCGCCTCCACCCCGGAGCGGGCGTCCTCCACCACCGCCACGCGGTCCGGGGGCAGGCCGAGGCGGCGCGCGCCCTCCAGGAACAGGGCCGGATCGGGCTTCCCCGCGAGACCCAGTTGCTCGGCCATCACGCCGTCGACGCGCACGTCGAACGCGTCGCCCAGTCCCGCCGCGTCCAGCACCGCCGCCTGGTTGCGGCTCGCGGAGACCGCGGCGACGACCACCCCCAGCCCGCGGAGGCGGCGCACCAGTGCCACCGTCGAGGCGTAGGCCTGCACCCCGTCACGGGCCAGCACCGCCACGAAGGCGGTGTTCTTGGCGTTGCCGAGGCCGCAGACGGTGGGCGCGCCGGGATCGTCGTCGGGCGAGCCGGTGGGCAGGTCGAGACCACGTGAGGCGAGGAACCCGGCGACGCCGTCGTAACGGGGACGGCCGTCCACGAACGCCAGGTAGTCCTCGTCGCTGAACGGGCGCTGGTCGGCGGCCGTACGGGCCAGGAACTCGTCGAAGGTGACCGCCCAGGCGGCGCGGTGCACCTCGGCGGTGCGGGTGATCACACCGTCGGTGTCGAACACCCAACCGTCGGGGGCACCGAGCGATCGTGGGGCCTCCTCCGGCACGGCCACAGTGTTGCACCCCGCCCCGGCGGCAGCACTGATCACGACCGCACTGATGACGACCGCACTGATCACCACGGCACCGATGACGGCTCAACCCGGGTGGTCACGCTGCCGATGGGTCGGGGATGGACCACCAGGACCACGGCCGACGCCTCGGTGAGCGCCTCTCCCCCGACGGGGACCTGCCCGTCGCGTGGCGGATCGAACGCACGCACCGTCGAGGCCTGCGCCGGGTCGACCCGCCCACGGCGTGCCTGGTCGACGTGTCGGTGACCGGCGTGGGGCTGGTGGCGCCCGACGATCACGACATCGGCCGCGGTTCGGTCATCGGGCTCGGCTTCGACGGCGCCCCCGCGGTCGTGCGCATCCGTCACCGGAAGTCCATCGGCGAGGACGGTCGCTGCTTCTACGGCGTGGAGTTCGTGGAGACGGACCCGCGCATCGAGGCCTGGATCGCAGAGCTGCTCGACGGTCGACGGTCGCGGAAGCTCGTCGAGCTCTGGGAGCACTCGGACTGACCCGCGCCCCACGGCGCGCGCTCGGTGCACCTGCCGCCGGATGCGCAGGTGGTTGCACCGAGACGGTGCGGGTCGGCGCTACGAGACCGTGATCGGGAAGGTCGCGGTCTCGGCGGGCGGCACGCCGGTCTCCCACGGGCGCACGTAGATCAGCGTCAGCGTGGCGCTGCCCGGTGCGACGCCCTCGACCACCACCTTCTGCGTGCCCGCCGCACCGACCCGCGAGGTGTCGGGGGCCTGGTACGTGTCGGACACGATCCGGAACACGGCGGTGTCGGGTGCCGCCGCGGGCTCCCACTGGTAGCCGGTGGTGGGGTTGGCCGTCAGCTCGATCGTGGCGCGACCTCCCACCTTCAGCTGCACCGGGCCCGACGCGGTCACGGTGGGCCCGTTGTCCCCCGCCGCGGCCGTGGTGCTCGTGCTCGCGGTGGTCGTGGACTCCTTGGCCGAGTCGCTGTCGTCGCCGCAGGAGGCCAGCACCAGCGGCGCCGCCACGATCGGGACGAGCAGGAGGGCGGCGCCCCGCCGCACACGGCGGCGTGCGGGGACGGAGCGGACGTTCGTGGTGGGGATCCGGGCCATCCCCGCACGGTATCCACGGTCACGACCGGACCGGCGCGTCGGGTCCGGTCCTACGATCGGCGCCCGTGACCGACGCGCCGCACGAACCGGGAACGATCGAGGTGACCGCACCGCTCGACGGCACCTGCGTGGCCGTACTGGTCGCCCCGGGTGACCCCGTGGCAGCCGGGGCGACCGTCGTCCTGGTGGAGAGCATGAAGACCGAGCACCCCGCCACGGCACCCGTGGGGTTCACGGTGACCGAGGTGCACGTCGCCACGGGCGAGGCCGTGCGCGGCGGCGACGTGCTGCTCCGAGGCACGGCGCTCGACACGACCACCCCGATCACCACCGCCCCGACCGTCCCCTCCCCGACAACTCCGCAGGGCACCGACCGGCCCGACCTGGCCGAGGTCCTCCGCCGCCGCTCGCTGCTGGAGGACACGCAGCGACCCGCCGCCGTGGCGCGCCGGGCCGAGCGCGGGCGCCGCACCGCCCGCGCCAACGTGACGGCGCTCCTCGACGACGCATCGTTCGACGAGTACGGGGGCCTGGCCGTGGCGTCGCAACGGTCCCGGCGGGGCATGGACGAGCTCATCGAGCGCACGCCGGCCGACGGGCTGCTCACCGGGACCGGCACGATCGGCGGTCGCCCGGTCGCCGTCCTGGCCTACGACGCCACCGTGCTCGCGGGCACGCAGGGGTTCCAGAACCACCGCAAGACCGACCGTCTCCTCGACGTGGCGCGCCGCCATGCCCTCCCGGTGGTGGTCCTCGCCGAGGGCGGCGGCGGCCGGCCCGGCGACGTGGACGCCCCGGGGGTGTCCGCCCTCGACGTGCCGTCCTTCGCCCGCTTCGCCGAGCTGGCGGGCCAGGTGCCGACGGTGGCAGTGGTGTCCGGGTACTGCTTCGCCGGCAACGCGGCCCTCGCGGCCTGCTGCGACGTGGTGATCGCCACCGACGACGCCAACCTCGGCATGGCGGGCCCCGCGATGATCGAGGGCGGCGGACTGGGTGTGGTCGCCCCGACCGACATCGGCCCCGTCGAGGTCCAGGCCGCCAACGGCACCGTCGACGTACGCGTGCCCGACGAGGTGGCGGCGGTCGACACAGCCCGCCGGCTGCTCCTGCTCGCCCTGCGGCCCCGCGACGGCGCGCCGCCGGTGGACGACGACCGTCAGGCCGCGCTGCGCGATGCGGTCCCGTTGGAGCGGCGCCGCGCGTACGACGTGCGGGCGGTCGTCCGCACGGTCGCGGACGAGGGGACGGTGACCGAGCTCGGCGCCGCCCACGCTCCCGGGATGATCACGGCCCTCGCCCGCGTGGCCGGCCGGGCGGTGGGGATCCTGGCGAACGACCCCACCCACCTCGGCGGGGCGATCGACGTGGCAGCCGCCCGCGCGGCGACGCGCTTCATCGACCGCTGCGACCACTGGGAGCTCCCGATCGTGGCGCTGTGCGACACGCCCGGCCTGATGGTCGGCCCGGAGGCGGAGGCGGCGGGCCAGGTGCGGGCCTCCGGGGAGCTGTTCCGCGCAGCGGCCCGCGCCACGGTGCCATGGGTGCTGGTGGTGCTCCGCAAGTGCTACGGGCTCGGCGCCCAGGCGATGGCCGGCGGAAGCCTGCACGAGCCGGTGCTCGGCGTGTCGTGGCCCACCGGCGAGTTCGGCGGGATGGGACTCGAGGGGGCGGTGCGGCTGGGCTTCCGGCGGGAGCTCGACGCGATCGAGGACCCGGCGGAGCGCGCCGCCCGCGAGGCGGAGCTGGTGGAACGGGCCTACGCCCACGGCGCCGCGCTGAACGTCGCCACCCACACGGAGATCGACGACGTGATCGACCCGGCCGACACGCGGCGACGGATCGTGGCGGCCCTCACGGCGGCCCGCGCCCTCGACCCGCCGAGATGATCCGGCGGATCAGGTGATGGCGATCCAGGCGAGGAAGATCACCACGAGCACCACCGCGATGATGACGATCGGCAGCGGCCCGAAGGCCTCCTTGCGCTTCGCCTTGAGCTCGTAGGCCTCGTTGGCCTTCGACCCCACCTTCGGGAGGTGGTGCTGTTCGGG
>JBMOJH010000023.1:0-35462 GCA_049316905.1 Microthrixaceae bacterium
CGCTGCTCCGCCAGCCCGAGCTGCCCCGGCTCCTCGAGGCCGAGGAGACCAGCGCCGGGCTGTGCATCCACTGCAACAAGTGCCTCCCGACGATCTACTCGGGTACCCGCTGCGTGCTCGCGGACCCCGTCGCCCGGTAGCCGATCCTCATCTGCAGGTCATCTGGCCGTTCTCGGGCGCATCTGCGGCTCAATGGCGGCTACAGTGCCGCTCATGCCGACCTACAGGATCGCCCAGGTGGCCGAGCTCCTCGGGGTCAGTCCCGACACGGTCCGCCGGTGGGGCGACGACGGCCGACTCCCCGTCGTGCGGGGTGAGGCCGGGGTGCTCGGCGTGGAGGGCAGCGCCCTCGCGGAGTACCTGCGTGGGCGGGAGGCGGCCTACGAGCCCGACTCGGTGATGGCCCAGTCCGCCCGCAACCGCTTCACCGGCATCGTCACGAGGGTCGAGCGGGACACGCTCGTCGCCGTCGTGGAGATCCACGCCCCGCCGCACCGGCTCGTGTCGATGATGACCCGCGAGGCGGCGGACGAGCTCGACCTGCAGCCGGGCGACCTGGCCACCGCCGCGGTGAAGTCCACCAACGTCGTCGTCGAGATTCCGCCGGCGACCCGATGACCGTCATCGCCACACGGAGGCACCACCGGTGCGCATGAAGCTGACACCCGCCCTCGCTGCACTCGCCGTGCTCGCCGTCGTCGCTGTCGGGTGCAGCTCCGACGACTCGTCGACGACCACCACCACCTCGAAGGCGACCACGACCGTCGCCCCCGCGGCCACCGGCGCCGTCACCGTCTCGGCCGCCGCGTCGCTCACCGAGGCCTTCACCACCATCAAGGACCGGTTCATCGCCGCGAACCCCGGAGCCACGGTCACGACCAACTTCGGTTCCTCCGGCCAGCTCGCCACCCAGATCCAGAACGGGGCACCGGCCGACGTGGCCGCGTTCGCGGACGAAGCACCCATGACGACGCTGGCCGACGCCGGGCTGCTCGCCGCGCCACCGAAGGTGTTCGCCCGGAACGAACTCGTGATCGTGACGAAGCCGGGCAACCCCAAGAAGGTCACCTCGTTGGCGGACCTGGCCACGGTCGGGACGGTCTCGTTGTGCGCAGCCACCGCGCCGTGCGGCAAGTTCGCCGGCCAGGCGCTGACGAAGGCCGGAGTCACCATCCCGGAGAGCTCCATCACCCGTGGACCCGACGTGAAGGCCGCCCTCGCGGCCGTGACCCAGGGCGATGCCGAGGCGGCCGTCGTGTACGTGACCGATGCGAAGGCCGCGGGCACCAAGGTGGCCACGATCGAGATCCCGACAGCAGCGAACGTGGTGGCCAGCTACCCGATCACCGTGGTGAAGGCCTCGGCCAACCCCTCCGCGGCCCGGGCCTTCGAGGACTTCGTGCTGGGGCCGGAGGGTCAGACGGCACTGAAGGACGCCGGCTTCCTCGCGCCGTGACGACCCCCCGGCGGCGGCCGCCCGTGCCGGTCGTCGTTGCGGCGGCGGTCGCGGTCGCGTTCTTCGTCCTCCCGCTCATCGGCCTGGTCCGGCAGGCCGCGTGGTCGAGCCTCCTCGACGACCTCTCCTCGCCGGAGGCGCGGAGCGCGCTGCGGCTGTCGCTGGTGTGCTCGCTCAGCGCCACTGCGCTGTCCGTGCTGTTCGGGCTGCCACTCGCCTGGGTGCTGGCCCGGGTGCGGTTCCCCGCGCGGGCACTCGTGCGCGGGCTCGTGCTGCTGCCGCTGGTCCTGCCCCCGGTGGTGGGCGGCGTGGCGCTACTCACCGCGTTCGGCCGGCGGGGCCTCGTCGGGGCGTGGCTGTACGACGCGTTCGGCGTCCAGCTCACCTTCAGCACCGCCGGGGCGGTGATGGCCGAGACCTTCGTGGCGCTGCCCTTCTTCGTCATCACCGTGGAGGCCGGCCTGCGGGCGATGGACCGTCGCTACGAGGACATGGCCACCACGCTCGGCGCCGGTCGCGGGGTCGTGTTCCGCCGGGTCACGCTGCCGATCGTGGCGCCGAGCGTCGTGGCCGGAGCCGTGCTGGCGTGGGCTCGGGCCCTCGGCGAGTTCGGGGCGACGATCACCTTCGCGGGCAACATCGTCGGCCGCACACAGACGATCCCCCTCGCGGTGTACCTGCAGCTCGACTCGCGCCCGGATGCGGCGGTGGCGCTGAGTCTCGTGCTGCTCGTGGTGTCGCTCGCCGTGATCGTGGCGCTCCGCGACCGGTGGCTGGGCGGTACCTCGTGACGCTCTCGGCGGAGGTCGGCCTCACGCTCGGACGACTCGACCTGCGCGTCGAGGTCGGGGCCGGCGACGGCGAGGTGGTGGCGGTGCTCGGCCCCAACGGAGCCGGCAAGACCACGCTCCTGCGCGCCCTCGCCGGCCTCGAGGGGCTGGACGTGGGGCGGATCACCCTCGACGGCACCGTCGTCGACGAACCGGACACCGCCACCTTCGTCCCGGCGGAGCGGCGGCCGGTCGGCATGGTCGTCCAGGACCTCCTCCTGTTCCCCCACCTCGACGCCCTCGGCAACATCGCGTTCGGACCGCGGGCCCGGGGCGTGCCCCGCCGCACCGCGGAGACCACGGCCCGGTCGTGGCTGGAACGGGTCGGGCTCGGCGAGCGGGCCCGGGCACGACCGGCCGAGCTGTCCGGTGGGCAGGCCCAGCGCGTGGCGCTCGCCCGTGCCCTGGCGACCGATCCCCGCCTGCTGTTGCTCGACGAGCCGCTCGCGGCGCTCGACGCCACCACCCGCCCGGAGGTGCGGCGCGACCTGCGGCGACACCTCGACGACTTCGGGGGGACCACGGTGCTGGTGACCCACGACCCGCTCGACGCGCTCGCGCTCGCCGACCGGGTCGTGGTGGTGGAGGCCGGCCGCGTGACGCAGGCCGGCACCCTGACCGAGGTGACGACCCGGCCGCGGACGCCGT
Source organism: Microthrixaceae bacterium (assembly GCA_049316905.1). Classification (GTDB taxonomy): domain Bacteria; phylum Actinomycetota; class Acidimicrobiia; order Acidimicrobiales; family Microtrichaceae; genus CAIPVR01. The sequence goes on from JBMOJH010000023.1 coordinate 2,935, forward strand.
ACGTGGCCGACCTCATCGGCGTGAACCTGCTGCGCGGCGAGGCCCATGGAACGGGCGTGCGCCTCGAAGGCGACGGCGGCGCGATCAGCATCGCAGAGCGGAGGAGCGGGCCGACGCTGCTCCTCGTGCGACCGCAGGCCGTGGCGCTGCACCGCTCGGAACCCGACACGAGCGCCCGCAACCGGTGGGACTGCACGGTCGAGGGCTTCGACCTGCTCGGCGAGCACGTCCGGGTGCGCCTCTCCGGCGGGATCCGGCTGGTCGCGGACCTGACCCCGGCCTCCGTGGCCGAGATGGGCCTCACCGAGGGCAGCCGGGTGTGGGCGTCGGTGAAGGCCACCGACGTGGTCGCCTACGACGGCTGACCCGACGCCAACACCGTCCGTTGCCCTTGCGCCGCCGGGCGGTTTGTATGGCGGCCGACGACTGCGCCCTCCGAGGAGCCGACATGGCCACCACCCCAGAACCCCTCGATGACGACCTCGCCCGCGAGATCGCCGTCGAGGCCTACCTGTACCTGTACCCGATGGTGACCATGGAGGTCACCCGCCGCCAGGTCTGTTCCCCGGACGGCGCCGACCTCCCCGGCCACGGGCCGATGGGGGCCTTCACCCACATCCGGCAGTTCCCGACCGCGGACTTCAGGGAGGTGGTGCGCCCGAACTTCGACACCCTCTACTCGAGCGCGTGGATCGACCTCGGCGACGAACCGTGGATCGTGTCGGCCCCCGAGTCCGGCGACCGCTACTTCCTGCTCCCGATGCTCGACATGTGGAGCGACGTCTTCGCCAGTCCCGGCACCCGCACCACCGGCAACCGGGCGCTGAACCTCGGGGTCTGCCCGCCGGGGTGGACCGGCAGCCTGCCCGACGGGGTCGAGCGCATCGACGCCCCCACCCCGACCGTGTGGATCATCGGACGGACCCAGACCAACGGTCCTGCCGACTACCCGGCGGTGAACGCGTTCCAGGACCAGCTGTCGGTCACGCCGCTGTCCGCGTGGGGTGGCGACGCCCCGGCACCGACCTTCGCCGACCTCGACGGCATCGACCCGACCGTCCCGCCACTCCAGCAGGTCAACGGGATGAGCGGCGCCCGGTTCTTCGCCCTGGGACTGGAGCTGATGGGACGCGAAGGGCCGCACCTCACCGACTGGGGCACGGTCGCCCGCATGGAGCGGCTAGGGCTCACCGCCGGCCCGGGCTTCGACGCGGACGCCCTGGCCCCCTCGGTGAGTGCCGCGATCGACGCCGCGCCGACCGGTGCGCTCGGGGTCCTCGGCGCCCAGTTCCCCCGCCTCGCTCCCGTGACCAACGGTTGGATGAACCTCACCGACACGATGGGGGTCTACGGCAACTTCTACGTGAAGCGCGCCGTGGTCGCCATGGCGGGCCTGGGCGCCAACCAGCCGGAGGACGCGATCTACCCCGTGCTCCAGCACGACGCCGACGGCCGGCCGCTCGACGGCGCGAACCGCTACGTCATCCATTTCGACGCCGGCGCCCTCCCGCCGGCGGACGCGTTCTGGTCGATCACGATGTACGACGCGGACGGCTTCCAGGTGGCGAACGAGCTCGACCGCTTCGCGATCGGCGACCGGGACGACCTCGCGCTCAACGCCGACGGTTCGCTCGACATCCTCCTGCAGCCGGACCGTCCCGAGCCCGACCGAGTGACCAACTGGCTGCCGAGCGTGCCCGGCCCGCTCGGCGTGACGATGCGGCTCTACGAGCCCCGGCACGAGGCACTCGCCGGCACGTGGACACCGCCGCCGGTCACCAGGGTCGGCTGAGCTCCGTCGGCGTACGACGGCGTCCCGGGGCGCAAGGATTCGAGCCACTGCTTCGCCGCGGGCATGGCGGTAGCGCACAGCGAGAAGTGGTCGTCGTCCGGGTACTTCCGGACCGTGACGTCGGCGCCGAGCGCCGTGATCGCCGCCGCATACCCGTCCTGCCAGGCCAGCGGGCACGGGAACTGCCCCTCGGGGTTGCCGAGGTCCTGACAGATCAGCACCGGGCAGACCGGCATCCGGCGACCGGCCGAGGACGCCATCACCGCGTCCCGCCACGCCGGGAGGTTCTGCGGGTCGGGGCGCAGGAGGGCACCGTGGTGGTGGAACGCGCGGGCCAACACGGCGTCGAGGTGGTGCACGGGCAGTGTGTCCCGGGTGGTGTGCGCGATCTCCACACCGAGCGGCGTCAACAGGTCCGCCAGGTCGAGGGTGTCGGGAAAGGCCGCGGCGAGACCCTCGATGAGCATGAACGGGTGTGCGTCCGGCGGGGCGTGCGGGTCGGCGGCCGCCATGGCGGAGCCGGCCGCGACGGCGGCCCCCGCGACCCCCGGGGAGAACGCGACGACGGCGAAGAGCTCCAGGTCGCAGTAGTCCTCGGCACCGAGTTCCGCGAGCGCGGCCACCGCGCCACCCCCCTGCGACCAGCCCGCCCCGGCGACGGCGGCCCCCGTGCCGAGGGGGAGGCCCCCCGCCGCGTGCACGATGTGGAGGCCGTCGAGCCCGTTGGTTCGGTTCACCGTGTACTGGTGCACCCCCGGCGTCCCGAGACCCTGGTAGTCGGTGGCGCACACCACCCAGCCGTCGTCGATGAACGACTGCAGGTGCGGCACCCCGTAGTCGATCTCGCGGGTCGCCCCGGGATCGAAGTAGGTGATCAGCTCGCGTGCGGGGTCCGGCTGGGCCGACGGGCAGGCGGCATCGCCGAGGCCGGTCGTGCCGTGCAGCCAGGTCATGACCGGCCGGTCGGAGCCGGCGGTGTCCGGGGCGACCACCAGCCCGGTCGACTCGGTGGGCACCCCGTGGAGGTCCACCGAGGCGTAACGGACCCTCACGGCCACCGCGCCGGAGATGGACGTGGGGATCTCCTCGTGCGAGAGCAGGTCACCGGGCAGTGCGTTCGACATCGTTCGCGTGTCCTTCCGTGGCGTGGGGGGTGGCGGGCGGCCCGGTCCGCCCGGGACGGGCCACCCGTGCCCAGGAGATGCCGAGGCCGCGGTGGCGCCGATGGTCAGGCCATGGGCCGGAAGGGTCGGGGAGCTGTCCCCGCAGCGAACGGCTGGCCCATCCTAGGCAGCCCGGGCGGCGGTGCCTCCTCATGGACGTAGCGGCTTCCGTCGACATCCGAGTTGGCCGGCCGTCCGGCGGCGGCTCCTGATGAGATCACGGTCGTCTCGTGTCCTGGACGGGTCGTGGTCGTGCGGCATCCATGGACCACTCCCGACACGATCACCCTCGCCAAGTGAGCGAATACGAGCCGGGTGGCAGGGTGCGACCCGTTCCGGCCGGGGGGTTCCACGCAGCGACGGTGCCGCGTGGCACGACGACGTTCGCCGTGCCGGCGGTCCCGGACAGGTTCCAGTGCACCTCGATACGCCCGTGCGGCGAGTCGTGATGGGTCGAGGCCGCGGTGATGCCGCCTCCGGGTCGGGGTGCGACCCGGAAGCGTCGATAGCCGGGCTCCAGGATCTGCAGCCCGGCGACGTAGCGGCGGAGGAACGAGATCACGGCGCCCTTGCTGTAGTGGTTCAGCGACTCGGCCACGGTGCCGTCGGGGCGTACGGCGTCCCACTGCTCCCAGACCGTCGTGGCGCCGAGATCCAGCATGCGGAGCCACGACGGCTCCGTGCGCCGGAACAGCAGCTCGTAGGCGACGTCCAGATGACCGGTGTCGGCGAGGACGGGCAGCAGGAACGGCGTGGCGAGGAACCCGGTGCCGAGGTGGGTGCCGGCGGCCCGGATCAGGCGGACGAGGTCGTCCGCGAACCGACCGCGCAATTCCTCGGGAGCGAGGCCGAAGGCGAGGGCCCGGACGAGGTTGGCCTGGGTCGGCACGGTGAGGGAGCCGTCGGGAGTGACGAACTCCGTTCGCCACGCATCGAGCACCGCGGCCGCCACTGCCGAGTACTCGTCCTCCGCCGCCCGGTCACCGAGCACCGTGGCGATCTGCGCCAGCTCGTCCGCCGACCGGTGGAAGTAGGCGGTGGCCACGATGCCGTGGTCGGCGTCGAGCAGGCGCAGGGCGACGGCGTCCGCGTCGGACTGGTCGCCCGGCTCGAGCCACTCCCCCCAGTGCCACCCGGTGTCCCAGACGTACCGCTCGTGCGGGAGGGCCACCGCGTTGCGGGCGACCCTCGACGGGTGCCGGCCCGATGCGGCGGCCGCTCGCACGACGTCGAGCCACCGCCGCATGGAGGTGAACTGCGCCTCGAGCACGTCGGTACGGCCCGTTGCCCGGTAGAGCTCCCACGGCACATGCACTGCGGCGTCACCCCAGCCGGCGGAACCCTGGGTGAACCTCCAGGCCGGGTTCCCGGATGAGGGGTCGGGAACGATGTTGGTGACGCTGCCGTCCGCGTGCTGGTCGGCGGCCAGGTCCCGGAGCCAGCGTCGGCTCCACTCGGTGATGTCGAACAGCTCGGCCGCGGTCGCGACGTAGATCTGCCAGTCACCCACCCAGCCGGCCCGTTCGCGCGTCGGGCAGTCGGTCGGGATCTCGCACGCGTTCGTGAGGAAGCTCCACTCGGCGATCCGCTGCAGCTCGTTGACGGAGGGATCCGAGCAGCGGAAGGCGCCGATGCGGTCGAGGTCGGAGTGGACCACCACGCCCGTGATGTCATGGGCGTGCAGCTGACCGGGGTGGCCGTCGATGCGGACGTAGCGGAAGCCCTTGGTGGAGTGGCGGGGTTCGAACACCGAGCCCGGCCCCGCGGAGACGACACGATCGGTCTGGAACGGCACCGGCACCTCGAGCGGGACTTCGAGGTTCGAGGCGGCGACGTTGGACTGGATCACGTCGCCGGCCGGGTCGATCGCCTCGCCGTAGGTGATCGTGAGCTCGGTGCCCTCCGGTCCCACGTCGACGAGTCGGATCCACCCGTTGCTGTTCCGGCCGAAGTCGATGACGTGTCGCCCGGGCCCGAGTTCGGTGACTGACCGGGCCGGGAGCGTACCGACCCGGCGGGTGGGCGGACCGACCGGGGGCCTGAGGACATCAGTGGGGTGGTCGACGACGGTGACCGGGGACCACGTCGACCGATCGGTGCCGGGCTCGGCCCAGCCGTGCACACGACGGCGCAGATCGTGTACCTCGCCCGCCACGAGGTCCGCGCCGAGGATGTGACCCGGTGTCGACCTCCAGTCGTCACCGGTGCCGATGCGGATCGTCGCCCCGTCGGTGGTGGTGACCTCCAGCTCGGCGAGCAGCGCGGTCCGCGGCCCGTACGCGTCGGGCTGTCGGACGGGGCCGCTGCGGCCCCGCCACCAACCGTCGCTCAGGAGGGCCCCGACCGCGTTGCGGCCCGCTCGCAGGTGCTCGGTCACGTCGAAGGTCTGGACGTGCAGGTGCGAGCGGTACGCGGTGAACCCGGGGGTGAGCTCGAGGTCACCGACGCGCCGGCCGTTGAGGAACGCCTCGTAGATCCCGTGCGCCGTGATGTGCAGCACGGCCTGCCCCACCGGGCCACCGATGGTGAACTCGCCGGCCAGATGAAGGGCCGGGCGCTGCGCCACCGGGCCTCCGGCCCGTTCGACGGGCTCGATCCAGCGGCCGACCCACCGCTCCGGCGCCGGGAAGGCGGGCAACGACGTGATGGTGGACTCCCCCTCGTCCCTGACCGTCCGACCGACCGGACGTCGCTCCGATGATGTTAGCGATATCATCGCCGACGCAGTCACGGGTCCGGGGGGAATCGATGGCCAGTGGACGACGGCGCCGGTTGGCGCTCGGCATCGTGTGTGCGGTCGCGGTCATCACGGCCGCGTGCGGCGCGAGCGGCGACGGCGGCAAGGACGCCGAGACGGAGGGGCCACGGGCGTCGCAGTCGACCACCCCCACGCCCGGCGGCGGCGACTCGTGGGGCGACCTGGCCTCGGTGTGCGGACCGGGCGACTACTCCGTGGCGAAGGGGCAGGAAGGCCTCCCCAACGGAAAGCTCAACATCGGGATCGGCACCGACCGCGCCTCGCAGATCCGGCCCGGCGTCAACGAGGACGTGTGGGACGCGTCGATCGCGTTCGTGAAGTGGTGCAACGAGCGGGGTGGGGTCGGCGGGTTGGAGATCAACCCGGTCGAGCTGTCGGCCTCGCTCCTGGAGGTCGAGTCGGCCATGGCCACCGCCTGCACCGACGTGTTCGCCATGGTCGGTGGCGGGATGATCCAGGACGACCTGCAGTTCTCCGGCGACGACCGATCGGACTTCCACCGCTGCGGGCTCGTGGACATCCCCGGCTTCACCGTGTCGGTCCAGAAGGGCGGCTCCAACGGCATGGTGGCCCCGAGCTCGCCACCGGGTCAGGTGTTCAGCACCGCGGCGCTCCGCTCGTACCAACGTCTCGAACCGGCGAAGGCGTCCAAGGTGGCCGTCGTCTACGGCGACCTCCCCGTGGTCACGATGAACAAGGACAAGATCGTCGCCGGCATCGGCGACGTCCCCGGCATGGAGGTGGTCGGCGAGTTCCCGTACCCGATCACCGGCCTGACCGACTGGACTCCGCTGGCCCTGCGGGTGGTCGAGTCCGGCGCCACCACACTCATGTACGTCGGCGAGCCCTCCAACCTGGCCAGCCTCCTGAGCAGCCTCCGGGAACAGAACTGGAAGGGCACACCCCTCCTGGAGACGAACACCTACGACGAGCTGCTGTTCTCCAAGGGTCCCGGCCCCGTCGAGGGTGCCGTGGTGCGGATCAACCAGCACCCCTTCGAAGAAGCCGCCCGGTGGCCCGCCGTGCAGCAGTACCTCGACAACCTCCGTCGGCAGGTGCCCCAGGGGAAGTCGGGAGCGCTCGGCGTGAACTCCACCAGCGCATGGCTCCTGTTCGTGACCGCGGCGTACCAGTGCGCCGGCGCCAACCAGGGTGTCCTCGACCGCACGTGCCTCCTCCAGAAGGCCGCCGCCCAGGACGCTTGGACCGGCGGTGGCCTGCACGTGGCGGTGAACCCCACTCCGGCGAAGGACTGGGACGAGAGCGCGCCGACCTGCGACATGTTGATGGTGGTGCGGAACGGAAAGTTCCAGCGGCTCTACCCGAAGGTGGGTGGCGACGGTGACGCGGGCGGCGGCTTCGCCTGCTACGACGACGGCCAGACCATCATCCCGGAACTGAAGGGGAAGGGCGCCGTCGATCCGAGCCGACCGATCTGAACCCGGCCGGGCGGACCCGCTCGGCCGCTGCTCAGCGGACGTCCGGATCGCGCACCAGGAGCGGGAGCGACCGGTGCCGGCGCAGCATGATGCTGGGCCGGCGCTGGGGCGGGTGGTCCGGGTCGAGCCCGAACTCCCCCGTCCTCGCGAGGAGCTCCTCGATCATCACCCGGGCCTCGAGACGTGCCAGAGCCGCACCGATGCAGAAGTGGATGCCGCGCCCGAACGCCCAGTGCGGAGCCTGTCGCCGCTGCGGGTCCGGGTCCCCGACGACCTGGTTGGCGGCCGACCAGAGGAGCAGCACACGGCTCCCGGCGGGGACCTCGACCGCCCCGACGGTCGTGCCGGAGGTCGCCCAGCGGTAGTGGAACTGGAACGGGCCGTCGCCGCGGAGCGCGTCCTCGAGGGCCGCCGGCACTGCGTCGGGATCACGCCGGAGCTCCGACTGGGTCCGAGGATTCCGGGCCAGCGACTCGATGACGGTGGCGGTGAGGCTCTGGGTCGTCTCCGTGCCCGCGGTGAACAGCTGCATGAGCATGCCGACGGCTTCGTCGTGGCTGATCGTGCCGTCGTCGATCGCAGCGAGCACGGCCTCCATGAGCGCTGACCGCTCCCGGGACGGTCGGGCCCGTTGCCCGTCGATCGTGGCCGAGGCATGGGCGGCGAGGGCGAGCGCGGCGCCGCCGGCCCGGACCATCCCGTCGTCATCGGCGAGGCCGTCGAGGAGCTCGCCCACCCCGAGCACCAGGGGGACCAGCTCCTGCGCCTCCGACGCCGGGAGCCCGAGCAGCTCGCAGACCATGGCTGTCGGAATGGGATCGGCGAGCAGCGCGACCGCGTCGCCGCGCCCCGCCTCGACCAGCAGGGCGAGCCCGTCGGCGCAGAGCCGGCGGACCGCCGGCTCCAGGCCCGCCACCGCGGCCGGGGTCAGCTGGGCTTGGAGGACCTTGCGGTGGCGGGTGTGATCAGGCGGGTCGGCCACGGCCAGCACGTGGTTCGGGTCCCGGAACGGCAGCAGGTCGAACGGAGCGACGGCACCGTCGGCGCCGCGGTGGATCATGCTGACCAGGTTCGACGAGAAGTCGTCCGGTCGGGCCACGACCTCACGGATCAACGCCGGATCGGACACGAGGTAGGTGTCCTGTCCCGGGAGCTTCCACACCGGGGCGCTCCGGCGGAGTTCCGCCCAGAGCGGGCGCGGGTCGGCCAGCACGTCCTCGCGGAACAACAGCGTCGGATCGTCCAGGTCGAACCGCGGGTGCCCGGTCACCGTCATCCCACCTCCACCGCCGTCCGGGTACGACCGGCCGGGCGGCGCCGGTGATGTTAGCGCTATCATTCCCACGTGGTCGGGGGGAACGACGTGGTGGTCGGTGTCGACTTCGGCACGCTGTCAGCCCGGGCCGTGGTCCTGCGGGTGGCCGACGGGGAGCAGCTGGGCACCGGCGTCGACGAGTACAGGCACGGAGTGATCGACGAGGTCCTCCCCGCTGGCGGGGTGCCGCTTCCGCCGGACTGGGCGCTGCAGGACCCCGCCGACTACCTGGTGTCGATCGACGCGGCCGTGCGCGCGGCCGTCGCGGACGCCGGGGTCGACCCGGCTCAGGTGGTGGGGATCGCCACCGACTTCACCGCGTGCACCGTCCTGCCAACCCTGCGGGACGGCAGGCCGCTGAGCGAGCTGGCGCGGTTCCGCGAGCGCCCCCACGCCTATGCAAAGTTGTGGAAGCACCACGCCGCCCAGGACCAGGCGGACCGGCTCAACGCCGTGGCCCACGAGCGGCGGGAACCGTGGATCGAGCGGTACGGCGGCCGGCTCTCCTCGGAGTGGGAGCTCGCCAAGGGCCTCCAACTCCTCGAGGAGGACCCGGAGATCTACGCCGCCACCGAGTGCTGGGTGGAGGCGTCGGACTGGATCGTGTGGCAGCTCAGCGGGGCGTACTTCCGCAACGTGTGCGCCACCGGCTACAAGGCCGCCCGTCAGGACGGCGCCTACCCCTCCCCGGAGTTCTTCGCCGCCGTATCACCCGGGTTCGAACGCTTCGCGCTCGACAAGGTCGGCGCGCCGATCGGGCGGCTCGGCGACGTGGCGGGCGGCCTCCGGGACGACGTGGCCGACCGCCTGGGCCTGCCGGCCGGCATCCCCGTGGCGGTCGGCAACGTGGACGCCCACGTGTGCGCCGCGGCGGCCGGCGCGGTGGGCCCCGGTCAGCTGCTGGCGATCATGGGCACCTCGACGTGCCACGTGATGAACGGGTCGGACCTCCGTGCCGTGCCCGGGATGTGCGGCGTGGTGGAGGACGGCATCGTCCCGGGCCTCTGGGGCTACGAGGCCGGCCAGAGCGGCGTCGGCGACGTCTTCGGCTGGTTCGTCGACCGCGGCGTACCCGCCGAGGTGGTCGACGAGGCGCGCCGGTCGGGCCGGTCGGTGCACGAGCACCTCTCGCAGCTCGCCTTCTCCCAGCCCGTCGGGGCCCACGGCCTCGTCGCCCTCGACTGGCTGAGCGGCAACCGGTCGGTGCTCGTCGACCACACCCTCTCCGGGCTGGTGGTCGGGCTCACCCTCCACACCCGGCCCGAGGAGATCTACCGCGCCCTCGTCGAGGCGACCGCGTACGGCACCCGGCTGATCGTCGACTCCTTCGAGGCCGGCGGCGTGCCCGTGCAGGAGTTCATCGCCGGTGGCGGCCTGCTGCGGAACCCGCACGTGATGCAGACCTACGCCGACGTCCTCGGCCGGCCGGTCCACGCCATCGACTTCGAGCACGCCCCCGCGGCCGGCGCCGCCATCCACGCCGCCGTCGCCGCGGGCGCGTACCCGGACATCACGGCCGCGGCGGCGGCCATGGCAAGGGTCCGGCACGACGCGTGGCGCCCGGACCGCCGGGCGCACGCGGCGTACGAACCGCTGTACGACATCTATGTCGAGCTGCACGACCGCTTCGGACGTGACCCGCGGATCATGCACGAGCTCCACCGCATCCGCACCGGGGCGCTGGCCGGATGAGCGCCGTGCCCCCCGCTGTGGACGACGTGCGGCGCCTCGTGTGCGACCTGCACCGGGACCTGGTCCGCTACGGGCTGGTGGTCTGGACCGCCGGCAACGTGTCGGCCCGGGTGCCCGGCCACGACCTCATGGTGATCAAGCCGAGCGGCGTCGACTATGACGACCTCGCTCCGGAGTCCATGGTGGTGTGCGACCTCCACGGCCGGGTCGTGGACGGCGACCTCGCCCCGTCGAGCGACACCGCCGCCCACGCCTACGTGTACCGGCACCTGCCCGAGGTGGGCGGTGTGGTGCACACCCACTCCACGTACGCGGTGGCCTGGGCGGCACGGCGGGAACCGGTGCCGTGCGTGCTCACGGCGATGGCCGACGAGTTCGGTGGCGAGATCCCGATCGCCCCCTTCACCCTCATCGGCGACGACTCCATCGGCCGGGTGGTGGTGGACGCCCTCCGCACCTCCAACGGTCCAGCGGTGCTGGTGGCCAACCACGGGCCGTTCACCGTCGGCCGCACCGCCCGCGACGCGGTGAAGGCCGCCGTCATGTGTGAGGACGTGTGCCGCTCGGTCCACATCGCCCGCCAGCTCGGCGAGCCCGTCCCCATCGATGACGACGCCGTCGCCAGCCTGCACCGGCGCTACCAGGAGGACTACGGGCAACGATGACCGCCGCAGCATCCGCCGACCTCGGCGACCCGTTCGCCGGCACGGAGGTCTGGTTCCTCACCGGGAGCCAGGACCTCTACGGCGACGACACCCTCCGCCAGGTCGCCGACCAGGCCGACGCCGTGATCGCCGCACTGGACGCATCGCCGGAGATCCCGGTCCGCGTCGTCGCACGACCGGTGCTCACCTCGGCCGACGCCGTCCGGCGGGTCTGCCTCGACGCCTCGGCGGACGACCGCTGCATCGGGGTGATCGCGTGGATGCACACGTTCTCCCCCGCCAAGATGTGGATCGCCGGCCTGCAGGCGCTCCAGGTGCCGTTGCTCCACCTCCACACCCAGGCCAACCGGTCGTTGCCGTGGTCGACGATCGACATGGACTTCATGAACCTGAACCAGGCCGCCCACGGCGACCGCGAGTTCGGCCATGTGCAGGTTCGCCTCGCCACCGACCACGTCACGGTCTTCGGCCACGTGGAGGACGCCGCGGTCCCGGCGGCGGTGGGCCGGTGGGCGCGGGCCGCCTCCGGACTGCACGCCATGCGTCACCTCCGCCTGGCCCGCTTCGGCGACAACATGCGCGACGTCGCCGTCACCGAGGGCGACAAGGTGGAGGCGCAGATCCGCTTCGGCGTCTCGGTCAACACCTGGGGCGTGAACGACCTGGCGGCGGCCGTCGCGTCGGTCGGGGACCGCGAGATCGACGCCCTGGTCGAGCGCTACGGCGACGAGTACGACGTGGCCGAGGACCTCCGACCCGGCGGTGACCGTCACGACGCCGTCCGGGTGGCCGCTCGCATCGAAGCCGGACTCCGCGGGTTCCTCACCGACGGCGGATTCGGTGCCTTCACCACCAACTTCGAGGACCTGGGCCCGCTCCGCCAGCTGCCCGGCCTCGGCGTCCAGCGTCTGATGGCCGACGGCTACGGCTTCGGCGGCGAGGGCGACTGGAAGACCGCGGCGCTGCTGCGCGCCGTGAAGGTCATGGGCCACGGGCTCCCCGGCGGCACGTCCTTCATGGAGGACTACACGTACCACCTCGGTCCCGGCACCCCGAAGACCCTCGGCGCCCACATGCTCGAGGTGTGCCCCACCATCGCAGCGGGGCGGCCGACGCTCGAGGTGCACCCCCTCGCCATCGGCGACCGCGAGCACCCGGCGCGACTCGTGTTCGACGCCGCGCCCGGGCCCGCTGTCGTGGTCGGCCTCGCCGACCTCGGCAGCCGCTTCCGACTGGTCGGCGCCGCCGTGGACACGGTGCCGCCCGACGAACCCCTGCCCCGGCTGCCGGTGGCCCGCGCCGTGTGGACGTCGCGGCCCGACCTGGCCACCTCGGCCACCTGCTGGCTCACCGCCGGCGGGCCGCACCACACCGTGTACTCGAGCGCGTTGGACCTCGCGGTGCTCGACGACTTCGCCACCATCGCGGGCGTGGAGCTCGCCCGCATCGACACCGGCACCACGGTGCACGGCTTCCGGGACCACCTGCGCTGGACCGCGGCGTGGTACCACCTGGCCGGCGGGCTCGGCGGAAGGGCGCACTGACATGGACACGACCACCGTTCGGCTGCACCCCGCCTTCACCGTCGCACCGGTCGACGAGCGGATCTTCGGCGGGTTCCTCGAACACCTCGGCCGCGCCGTCTACGGCGGCGTGCACGACCCCACCAGCGCGCACGCGGACGAGTTCGGCAACCGGAGCGACGTCCTCGCCGCGCTCGACCGGCTCCGCATGACGGTCATGCGCTGGCCCGGCGGCAACTTCACCTCGGGCTACCACTGGAGCGACGGCATCGGCCCCGCGGAGACCCGCCCGGTGGTCCGAGACCCCGCCTGGCGCAGCGCCGAGCCGAACACGTTCGGCACCCACGAGTTCCTCGACCTCGCCGAGCGCGTCGCCTGGACGCCGATGCTCGCGGTCAACCTGGGCACCGGCACCCCCGAGGAGGCCGCCGACTGGGTCGAGTACTGCAACGCGCCGACCGGTACCCGGTGGGCCGACGAGCGGGCCGCCAACGGCCGTGCCGAGCCGTGGCGGGTGCCGCTGTGGTGCCTCGGCAACGAGATGGACGGCCCCTGGCAGCTCGGCCACGCCCCGGTCGAGGAGTACGGACGGCTGGCTCAGCAGGCGGCGATGCAGATGAAGCTCGTCGACCGAGGCATCGAGACCATCGCCTGCGGATCCTCCAACGTCGATCTGCCCAGCTACGGCACCTGGGACCGTCGCGTGCTGGAGCTGCTCGGCGACGACGTCGACCACCTGAGCGTGCACCGCTACGTGGGCGACTTCGCCGGCGACCTCGAGGACTACCTGGCCGTCGGCGCCTCGGTGGACCGTCAGATCCGGGAGGTCGACGGCATCTGCCGGGCCGTGCAGGCCGCCCGCAAGAGCCCCCGGCGCGCCCACCTCTGCTTCGACGAGTGGAACGTCTGGTACCGGAACTTCGAGATGGACGGGAACTGGCAGCAGGCGCCGCACCTGCTCGAGGAGGTCTACGACCTCGCCGACGCCCTCGTCGTGGCCCAGTTCCTCCTGAGCTTCGTGCGCCACGCGGACGTGGTGAAGATCGCCAACCTGGCCCAGGTGGTCAACGTCATCGCCCCCCTGCTCACCCGCGACGACGACCTGCTCGTCCAGACGATCTTCCACCCGTTCCGCATGGTGTCGGACCGGCGCAGCGGGACGTCGCTGCGGGTCGCGCTCGACGGCCCGACCGTCACCACCCGGTCCCACGGGACCGTCCCCGTGATCGACACCGCGGCGATCGCCGACGGCGACACCGTGCACGTCTTCACCGTGAACCGCTCGACCGATGCCGCCGCGCCCGTCCGGATCGAGGTTCCCGGGGCGGCGTTCCGTTCGTGCCGGGCCGAACTGCTGGCGGCTCCGTCCACCGCGGCGTCCAACACCTGGGATGCCCCGGACGCCGTGCAGCCGGTCGAGGTGGACACGACGATCGGGCCCGACGGCGCCGTGGTCGTCGAGCTCCCGCCCCACTCGTTCCTCGCGGCCAGCGCGGTGCTCGGCGGGTGAGCCCGCCGAGCACCTGCACCCGGTCGGCGGCCGGTCGGCCCGTGGGTAGGGTCGGGCCCGCCATGGCTTCCCACCGATCGGACCGGGCGCCCGTGATGGCCGACGTCGCCCGCATCGCCGGGGTGTCGACGATGACCGTGTCCCGGGTGCTGAGCGGCCACCCCAACGTGAGTCCGACCACCCGCACGCGTGTGGAGCGGGCCGTGGAGCGACTCGGCTACCGGCCCAACACCGCGGCGCGGGCGCTGGTCACGGGTCGCACGGCCACCATCGGGGTCGTGGCGGTGGAGACGCCCCACTACGGACCGGCCAACACCTTGTTCGGCATCGAGGCCGCCGCCCGCGACGCGGGCCTGTTCGTGACCGTCGCGCTGGTGCGCAACGTGGACGAGGCCTCCATCCAGGACGCCGTCGACCACCTGCGATCGGCCAACGTCGACGGGCTCGCCGTGGTGGCACCCACCCGTACGGCGGCCGCCGCGGTGGAGCACCTCTCCGACGGGGCCCTGCCCCTCGTGGTGCTGCACGGGGTCGCCGACGGCGCAGGCGACGACGTGGGCATCGACCAGGACGGGGGCGCCCGTGCCGCCACCGCCCACCTGCTCGACCTCGGCCACCGGACCGTGCACCACGTCCGGGGCCGACGGGGGTGGCTCGAGGCCGGCGCCCGCGCCGATGCCTGGCGGGCGGTGCTGCGCGAACGCGGCCGGGTCGTCCCCGATGCCGTCCCGGGCGACTGGACCGCCCGGTCCGGCTACGAGGCCGGGCTCCGCCTCGCCGCCGATCCCGGGGTGACCGCGGTGTTCGCGGCGAACGACCAGATGGCCCTCGGCGTCCTCCGGGCCATGCAGGAGGCGGGCCGCCGCGTGCCCGACGACGTCAGCGTGGTCGGCTTCGACGACATCCCCGAGGCCGCCTACCTCGTGCCGCCCCTCACGACGGTTCGCCAGGACTTCACCGAGCTCGGACGCCGGTGCGTCGCCCGCCTGCGGGACCTGCTCGACGGACTGACGACCGAGGGTCAGGACCTGATCCCCGCCGACCTGGTCGTTCGGGCCAGCTCGGCGCCGCCGTTCGGCCGCGGCCTCCGCCGGGGATCCCGACGCCATGCCTGAGCGGGGCCTCGAGGTCGTCGCGGCGGCGGCCCTGTTCGACTCCGACGGCGTGCTCGTGGACTCGGCCGACAGCCTGCGGCGGACCGTCGCCGTCTGGGCCGCCGGGCACGGCATCGACGCGGAGCACGCCTTCCGGCGATGGCACGGCCGCCGCGCCGTCGACGTGATCGCCGAGCTCCTGCCCCACATCGACGCCGACGCCGAGGACGCCCGCTACGAGGACCTCGAGGTGGCCGATGCCGTGACGGTCACCGCCATCCCCGGCGCCGTCGACCTCGTGGGCACCCCCGGACTGCGATGGGCCATCGTCACCGGGTGCTCGCGCCGGCTCGCGACCGCGCGCCTGGGCGCCGCCGGCATCCCGTTGCCCGACGTGGTGATCACCGGCGACGTGCTCGACGCCGGGAAGCCCGACCCCGAGGGCTACGTGCTGGCCGCCGAACGTCTGGGCGTCCGGCCCGAGGCGTGCGTCGTGATCGAGGACGCGGACGCGGGGGTCGAGGCCGGTCTCGCCGCTGGGTGCCACGTACTCGCTTACGGGGGGCTGGTCACGATCGAGCACCCACGGGTGACGCTGGTTCGCCAACTCGCCGACCTACGACTCGACACCGCCAGCGGAAACTCGACCGTGTTGGTCCGCTCGCAGGACAGGTGACCGCCGGCCGGCGGCCCGGCCGACCACCCACCGGGCCTCAGGCCGCGGTGCCGCCGATGGTCAGGCCGTGGGCCCGCAGCGTGGGGACGCCGTCGCCCACCGGCACACCCTGGCCGTCCTTGCCGCAGGTGCCCGGGTGGCCCATGGCGAAGTCGTTGCCGACCGCGTCGATCGCGGCGAGCACCGCCGGGCCGTTGCCGATGAGGTTGCCCTCGCGCAGCGGCTCGGTGATGCGGCCGTCCTCGATCAGGTACGCCTCGGTCATGCCGAACACGAAGTCGCCGGTGGCGGTGTTCACCTGGCCGCCGCCGAGGTGCGCCACGTACACACCAGCGGGTGTGTCGGCCACGATCTCGTCGGGCGTGGAGGTGCCGCCGAGCAGGTAGGTGTTGGTCATCCGCACCATCGGCAGGTGCTGGTAGCTCTGGCGACGGCCGTTGCCGGAGCTGGCGCGGCCCTCCTTGCGGGCCCGGAGGCCGTCCCACATGTAGTCCACCAGCACGCCGTCCTGGATGAGCACGTTGCGCTGGGCGGGGCGGCCCTCGTCGTCCACCGCGAAGCAGCCCCACTCGCCGCCCATCGTCCCGTCGTCGACGAGGGTCACGAGCGGGCTCGCCACCTGCTCGCCGAGTCGCCCGGCGAACACCGAGGCGCCCTTGGCCACGAGGTCGGCCTCGAGGCCGTGGCCGCAGGCCTCGTGGAACATCACGCCGCCGCCGCCCGGGCCGATCACCACGGTCATCTCACCGCTCGGGGCCGGCCGAGCGGCGAGCTTGGTGAGGGCGCGGTCCGCGGCGCGCCGGGCGAGGTCGGCCACGTCGTGCTCGTCGAACAGCTCGAAGCCGACGGTGCGCCCGACCGACTCGCGGCCGGTCTGCATGCCGGTGTCGCCGGTGGCCACCGCGCTCACGGAGAACAGCGTCTTGACCTGGTCGTCCTCGGCGAGGACCCCGTCGGTGTTGGCCACGAGGATCCGCCGCCGCGAGTCCGCGTAACGGGCCGACACCTGGGTGATCGCGCCGCCGGCGGCCCGGGCCGACCCGTCCGCGGTCACGAGCAGCTCCACCTTGCGGGCCTTCGGGACGTCGCCGGGGAGGATCCGGACCGCGTTGGGCCGGGGGGCGTCCACGCGGTCGAGGTCCACCACCGCGGTGCCGCCGGCCCCCGCGGCGCGCGACGCCGCGGCGGCCACCTCGGCCGCGGCCACCAGGCCGGCCTCGCTCAGGTCGGAGGTGTGGGCGAAGCCGGTGGAGTCGCCGACCACCACCCGGATGCCCGCACCGCGGTCGCGACCGGAGGTGAGCTCCTCCACGCGGCCGTCGTCCAGCAGCGCGGAGGAGGACCGCTTGTCCTCCACGAACACCTCGGCGAACTCGGCGCCCCGTGCGGTGCCGGCGGCGAGGACCCGCGTGATGGTGGACTCGTCGAGCACGGGGCTCCTCCGGAGGGTGGTGACGGCCCGGCACGGCGATGCCGCGGCGGGCGACGGGAGTGCTTATGGTATCCGCCGTGCCCGTACGCCCTGGTCTGTGTGCCGTCGTCGACCTCGAGGTCGGCGAGGAGGACACCGCCATCGCGCTGCGTTCCGGCGAGGTGCCGGTCCTGGCCACCCCCCGGATCCTCGCCCTCGTGGAGGAGGCGTCGGTGCGGGCCCTCGACGGCGCCCTCGACGACGGCGTGTCGACCGTCGGCATGCGCGTGCAGCTCGAGCACATCTCCCCCACCCCGATCGGCGGGGTCGTGCGGGCCGAGGCCCACCTCGAGAAGGTGGAGGGCCGCCGCCTCCTCTTCCACGTGTCGGCCAAGGACGAGCGCGGCCTGGTCGCCGCCGGCAAGGTCACCCGCGTGGTGGTCGACGTCGAGCGGTTCATGGAGAAGACCCGCTAGCTCCCGGGGTGTGGCCGCGGGCCGCCGGTAACGTGGCCCCAGCCCATGGACGAGCACCGAGCCGCGCCCGACGCGGACGCCGAGCGGGCCGAGGCCCTGGCCGAGATCGGCGACCAACCGGTTCCCCGGGTCCTGCCCCGAAACGACTGGAAGCGCCTCGTCCTGCGCCTGGGGATCAGCGTGGCGTTCCTCGCGCTCCTCGTGTGGCGTCTGCCCGAGGTGTCGGTCAAGGAGCTCTTCGGTGCCCTCACCGGAGCGAAGGTGGCATGGGTCGTGGTCGCCGTCGCGGTGCACGTGGTGGCCTACGTGCTGCAGACGGTCCGGTGGGCCGAGGTGTCGGACACGCTGGGGATCCACCTGCCGTTCCGCCGGATGTTCTCCCACCTGCTCGCCGGCGAGTTCGTCTCCAACGCGCTGCCCACCTCCTTCGGCGGCGATGTGGTGCGGGTGATGCGCCAGGGCCGCGACGCCGGCGACTACGCGGACGCCTTCGCCTCCACGAGCCTCGAACGCCTGACCGGCTGGCTGGTGCTGCCGTTCCTCTCGGCGGTGGGCCTGGTGGCCGGCGGCTACCTCGACCTCGGTGCCCCCACCGCCGTGGCGGTGGCCGTCGGCGTGGTCACCGTCCTCGCACTGGTCGCGATCCTCTGGGCGGCGGGGCACGAGCGCGGCGCCGGCCGCCTCGTCGGCCGGGCGGGATGGCGGCGGTACCTCGGCGCGGTCCACCTGGGCGTGGTGGCGTTCCGGCACCGGCCCGGACGCGCGGCCAAGGTGCTCGCCGCCGGGGTGGCCTTCCAGTTCCTCCAGTGCGTGTCGGTGTGGGCGGCGGCCCGCTCGTTGCAGCTGGAGCCGGTCACCCTGCTCGCGGCGATGGCGTTCTTCCCGCCCACCGCGGTCCTGCAGAACGTGCCGTTCGCCCTGGGCGGCCTCGGCGTGCGGGAGGCCGCCTTCGTGCTCTTCTTCGGGGCGCTGGGCGTGTCGGACGCCGATGCCATCGCGCTGGGCCTGCTCGTGTACCTGGTGTTCGTGCTGGCCTCGCTCGCCGGCGCCCCGAGCTTCGCCGTGGGCGGCGGACGGCGCGGCGCGGAGGCCTCCCCGGAGACGCCCGCGTGACGGACGACACCGTGGTGAACGGCCGTCATGTGCATCCGCGGACCACGAGGTGCATCCGCGGGGGCGGGCGGCACCGAATCACGGGGCATGCACGCCACGTCCAGCCCCCCAACGACCGGCGTCGGCCCCGTCGACGGCGACCTCGCCCCTGAGGTCCTGCCCACCGGGGACCCCTCGGGTGACGGCGATCCGGTGATGTCCGGAAGGCCTGGGGTCGAACTGACGTTGGTCCCGTCCGGTACGGTTGCCGCGGACGAGGAGGCCCCCCGAGAAATGCTGCTGGAGAAGATCGAGAGCCCCGCCGACCTCCGAGGTCTGGACGAGCAGCAGCTCACCTGGCTCGCAGCCGAGATCCGGGACTTCATCGTCACCCGGGTCACCGAGCACGGCGGCCACCTCGGCTCCAACCTCGGCGCCGTGGAGGTCACCCTCGCCCTCCACCGCACCTTCGAGTCCCCCAAGGACGTGATCCTGTGGGACACCGGCCACCAGGCCTACGTCCACAAGATGCTCACGGGTCGGCTCGACGACTTCGAGCACCTCCGCCAGGAGGGCGGCCTCAGCGGCTATCCCTGCCGGGCCGAGTCCGAGCACGACTGGGTGGAGAACAGCCACGCCTCCACGATCGTCAGCTACGCCCACGGCATGTCCACCGCCCTGCACCTGCGGCGCGAGGACGAGCGCCACGTCGTCGCGGTGATCGGCGACGGCGCCCTCACCGGTGGCATGGCGTACGAGGGCCTCAACAACCTGGGCCACTCCGGGCGGCGGGCGATCATCGTCCTCAACGACAACGGTCGGTCCTACGCACCCACGGCGTCCCGCCTCGGCGAGAGCCTCAGCCGCTTCCGCGCCTCCTCGACCTACCTTCGCAACCGGGCCCGGATGGAGAAGCTCCTCCAAGAGGTGCCGGTGGTCGGCGGCTACCTCGAGAAGGGCGTCGACGGCGCCAAGGCCGCCATCCGCGAGATCTTCGAGCCGCCGGCGTTCTTCGAGCAGCTCGGCGTGGCCTACCTCGGCCCGTACGACGGCCACGACGTGGTCGCCATGGAGCAGGCCTTCCGGGCCGCCAAGGAGATGGACGGCCCGGTGGTCGTGCACGTCCTCACCCAGAAGGGCCGCGGCTACGGGCCGGCGGAGTCCGACCCGGTGAAGAACATGCACGACACCTCCGAGCTGAAGGAGGGGTCCTTCACCGCCGCGTTCTCCGACGCCATCGTCGCGGAGGGTGAGGCCCGGCCCGAGCTGGTGGCGATCACCGCCGCCATGCCCGACTCCACCGGCCTGCTCCCGTTCGGCGAGCGGTTCCCCGACCGCATGTTCGACGCCGGTATCGCCGAGCAGCACGCGGTGACCTCCGCTGCCGGCATGGCGATGATGGGCCTCCGCCCCGTGGTGGCCGTGTACTCCACGTTCCTCACCCGGGCGATCGACCAGGTCAACCTCGACGTTGGCCTGCACCACACCCCGGTGGTCTTCGCCCTCGACCGGGCCGGCATCACCGGCGACGACGGCGCCTCGCACCACGGCGTGCTCGACATGGTGCTGCTGTCGAAGGTGCCCGACATGACGCTGTTCGCGCCGTCGAACCACGCCGAGGTCGGCCAGATGCTCCACGACGCGCTCGACCTCTGCACCGACGGTCCCGCCGCCATCCGCTTCGCCAAGACCATGCCGCCGGACCCGTCGGACCCCGAGCTCGGCGTGGCCGGCTCGGGCCTGTCGGCCCGCAAGGTGCGCGACGGCGAGGAGATCTGCATCATCGGCGTGGGCAAGATGCTCGCCGCCGCCCGTGACGCCGCCGACAAGCTCGCCGCCGAGGGCCACCGGGTCACCCTGTGGGACCCACGGGTGGTGAAGCCGCTCGATCCGGAGATGCTGGCCGACGCCGCGGGGCACCGCCTGGTGGTCACCATCGAGGACGGCCTCCGTGACGGCGGCGTGGGCGCGGCGGTGGCCGACGCCCTCTCGAAGCTCGCCCCGGTGGACGGGCCGTCCGTGCGGGTGCTCGGCGTGCCCTCGGTGTACCTGCCGCACGGCAAGCCCGACACGATCCTGGCCAAGCTGGGCCTCGACGCCGATGGCATCGTGGACGAGGTCCTCTCCTGGACCCGCACCACCGTCGCCTGAGGCCCCTCCAGCGCGAAACAGAGGTCCGCAACGCCCGGAACGGGCGTGCAGGATCCAGAGAAACGCCTTGCGGGGTGCTCAGCTGTAGAAGGGGTTCTCCCCGGCCGTGTGGTCCGTGGCGTCGATGACGTCGGCCACCTCGGGGATGTGCTCCAGGATCGACTTCTTGATCCCCTCGGTGAGCGTGACGGCGCTGACCGAGCAGCCCTGGCAGCCGCCGCCCATGGTCACGTACACCCGGTTGTCCTCGTCGACCCCCACCAGCGTGGCGAACCCGCCGTGGGCCGCCAGCGCGGGGTTGATCGACTGCTCGAGCAACTGGGTGACCTTCTCGGCGACGTCGCCGGAGAGCTCGACCTCGATGCCCGCCAGCGGGTCGGGTCGGTTCGGGTTGCGGATCACGAGGCCGCCCTGGCCGGCGTTGCGGGGCAGATCGAGCTCCGCGCCGCGGAGCCGCTCCACCGAGTCGGCCGGGATGATCACCGTGAGGTCACCCACCCGGTACAGGTGCGGATCGGCGATCGCGCCCTCGGAAGCCCCGGCAGTCTCACCGGCGCCCGGCAGGTCGTCGAAGGACAGGTCGTAGGTGTACTCGGGGCCCGACACGCCGGTGATCTCCACCCGCAGGCCGAGCTGCTCGGGCCGGTCCTCCTCGGAGCGGATGCCCAGCACCGTGGACAGTGCGGCCTGCGTGACCGTCATGACCACGTCGCCCTGGGTTTCAGGGAGGTCGGTCTCGGAAAGGTCGGGTGTGTCGGCCGACGCGGGCTCGGGGGACGCGGACTCTGTCTGGGTGCTCATCTGCTGCGCTCCGGTCGTGGGCGGTGACGGTCACCGGCCGACGGGATTTCCAACATCGTAATAGGAGAAACCCCTCCGGCCCACGGCCGTGGCAGGTGCCACGCGGACGGGTCGACCGGTCCCGGGCCTGCTGATCGGCGCGGCTGCCGGATCAGCGACCCGTGCGACCCTTCGGCCGGAACGCGCCGGCGATCTGCTCGTGGGTGAAACCGGGCGACTCCTCGCCGTGCACGGCATACCGGTAGAGCGCCGTGCGGAACACGCCGTTCATGGCGCTGGTGAAGGCGGTCAGCACGATCGCCCAGATGGCGAAGAGCGCGATGCCGGTCACGACCAGCGCGGGCACCGAGCTGCTGACGCCCACGAACGCGATCCCGCCGAACACGATCAGGCCGGCGAGCATGCCGAGGAACCCGATCAGGCCGATCCCGCCGTTGCCGACGACGTTCTCACCCCAGGTCTGCTTGAAGGCCCGACCCGACCGGGTGAGCGCCTCCTTCACGCCGACCTGGTCGATCACGAGGATCGGCACGACGAGGAGCGTGACCAGCGTCCACGCCACGCCGGCGATCCCGCCGACGATCCGGCCGGCGATCCCGGCGCGCTGCTGGATCGCGCTGATGATGATCGACACGGTGGCGCTGATGACGGCCCACGGCAGGATCCGCCCGGCGTTCGCGGCCGCCATCGACAGGGCCGAGCCCAGCGTGGGGCTCCCTCCGGTCATCCGGTCGTTGGCGGCGAGGACCAGCGCGGCCTGGAAGAAGATGGCCACGTAGCTCACCAGCAGGTAGCCGATGAACAGCAGCACCCAGCCGACCGGCTGCATGGAGAACTGCGGCGACGACGAGCCCGTGGTCTCGAGCACCTGCGTGGTGTCGGACGCCAGGAAGGCGCCCGCCAGGAACGGCAGCATCATCAGGCTGGCCGCGATGGCGGACAGCACGGGGAGGAGCATCAGCTCCTTGTCCTGGCGGAGGACCTCCCAGGACGAACGGAGCAGCGACACGGAGCGACTGAACGTACCCATCGGACCAGTGTGCCGGGAACCCCCCGCTTTGTGATGGTGCTGACGACAAATCCGTCATCAGCAGCATCACAGAGCCGGGGGTGCGGGGCTCAGAGGTGCAGGCCGCGCTCCTCGGCCTGCGCGGCGAGCTCCAGCCAGGCCTCCTCCGCCACGGCGAGCGCGTCGGTCACCTCGCCGAGCTCCCGGCCCGCCTCGGTGAGCGTCGCATGGTCGCCCTCGGTCCCGGCCCGGGCGACGCGCTCGGCGAGGTCGTCGTGGCGTTCCTGCAGCGACGCCACCTCACGCTCAGCGGCCCGCAGACGGTGCCGCAGGGTCGACGGGCTCGGTCCGCTCCCACCCGACGGCGCCGCTCGACCGGCCGAGCCGCGGGGACCCGCCGGTGCGGCCGCCCCCCGGGCCGGGACCGATGCGCCGGTGGCCCCGGTGCGGCGCGGGCTGCGCACCGCGCGGCGCTCCGCCTCGTAGGCCGCGTACCCACCGGGCCGCCGACCCGCCGAGCCGGCGCCGTCGAGCACGACCGCGTCCGCGACGGTCCGCTCCAGGAACGCGCGGTCGTGGCTCACCACCACCAGCGCGCCCGGCCAGTCCTCGAGGAAGTCCTCGAGCTGGCGGAGGGTGTCGAGGTCGAGGTCGTTGGTGGGCTCGTCGAGCAGCAGGACGTTGGGCTGCTCGGCGAGCACCAGCAGCAATTGCAGCCGACGCCGCTCCCCGCCCGACAGCAGGCCGACGGGCGCCCACTGCGCGTCCTCGTCGAACCAGAAGGCCTCCAGCAGCGCGGCGTCGCGCCAGTCGGCCTCCCGGTGCGGACCCGTGAGCGCCTCCCGCACCCGGACCGCCGGATCCAGGTGCCGGCCGCGCTGGTCGTACACGCCCACCCGAGCGGTGGTGCCGTGCTCGACCCGGCCCTCGACCGGCTCGATCCGCCGGGCCATGACGTCGAGCAACGTCGACTTGCCGGACCCGTTCACCCCGACGATGCCGAGGCGCTCACGGGGATCGAGCAGCAGGTCGAGCCCGCGGAACAACCACGGACCCTCGTCGCCGTCGGGCGTGACGAAACGGTGGCCGACCCCGTGGAGCTCGATCACCCGGTCGCCGAGCCGCGGCGTGCCGTGGTGCAGGGGCAGGTCGCCGGGGCGCGCGGCGGTCCGGGCCCGGCCCTCCACCACTGCGGTGGCCGACTCGATCCGCGCCTTGGGCTTCGACGTGCGGGCCGGGGCGCCGCGCCGCAACCACGCCAGCTCGGTGCGGGCGAGGTTCCGCCGACGGTCCTCCGCGCGGGCCTCCCGCTCCGCCCGTAGCGCCCGGCCCTCCAGGTACGCGTCGTAACCGCCCTCGTGCACGAAGCCCTCGCCCCGGTCGAGTTCCAGCACCCGGTTGGTCACGCGGTCCAGGAAGTGGCGGTCGTGGGTGACCAGCACGAGCCCGCCCCGGTACTCCACGAGCCGGTCCTCGAGCCACGCGATGGCATCGATGTCGAGGTGGTTCGTGGGCTCGTCGAGGATGAGCACGTCGGACGGGGTCACCAGCGCCCGGGCGAGTGCGACCCGCTTGGCCTGCCCGCCGGACAGGCGCCCGACCGACTCGTCGAGCAGGGGGCCGAGGCCCAGCCGGTCGGCCACGGCGGCGGCCTCCCAGGGCTCCACCCCGGCGGTGGCATCGAGGGTGGCGCGCACCGTGGGCCCGTCGAGGTCGGGATCCTGCCCGAGCACCGCCAGGCGGGTGTCGCGGCCGCGGCGGACCGTGCCGTCCTCCGGCTCGACGGTCCCGGCGAGGATCCCGAGCAGCGTGGACTTCCCGCACCCGTTGAGGCCGACCACACCCCAGCGGTCGCCGTCCGACACCGTCAGCGACACGCCCGCGAACAGGGGCCGGCCGGGACGGCTGGCGGCCAACCCGGTGGCGTCGAGACGGATCACCGGAGGTGCCGCGGGCGACCGCTCACGCCGCGGGGAGGCCCATGGCCGCGCGTCGACCGGCGAGCCACCCCTCGAGCGCGGCCAGGGCCTGGGGCTGGCCGAAGGAGATGTGCGCCCCGAACCACTGCGCGTCCATGGCCACCGAGCCGTTCCACACCTGCAGGGCACCCCGGCCGTCGGCGGGCGTGGTCACGTCGCCGCGCCGCGTCACCGGCACCGACGGCGGTGCGATCTGCTGGCCCACGAGCGGGAGGTCCAGCAGCGCGATCAGGCGGTCGGTGGCGACGTTCGGCACGATGCCGTCGTTCACGCCGTACTGCACGAAGACGGGCCGACCGCGCAGGCGGTCCGCGAAGTTCGCGCCGTCGGCCGGGTCGAGCAGCATCGTGGCGGCGGACTGCAGCGCGGCCGAGTCCCCCGCCGTGACGCCGATCGGCACGGAGGTGGAGAACAGCGGCCAGATCACCGAGTTGTAGATGATGTCGGCGATGCCCACGCCCGCCACCTGCAGGTAGCTGCCCTGCAGCTCCGGCAGCAGTGCCGTGACCGACACGCCCAGCACGCCGCCCATCGACGTGCCCTCGTAGAGCAGGCGTGAGGTGTCGAGGTCGGGCCGTCCGTCGCCGTGGTCACCGTCGGGCCGCCAGGGCCCGAGGTCCTGACCGGCCAGGGAGGTCTGCACCGCGCGGACCAGCGAGACGTGGTCCACGATCCCCTGCACCGTCATGGTCGGCAACCGCCCGAAGGTGGAGGGATCCGCGAGGTCCAGCACGTAGCCGCCCTCGTCCTGACGGTCGCCGTGGTTCGGGATGTCGATGCCGATGGTCGCCATGCCCGCGGCCGCGTTCGACGCCGCAACCGTGATCATCGTCTCCTTCGCCACGGTGATCCCGTGGCCGTACACCACCACGGGGGCACCGTCGGGCCCCGCCGGACGCTCGGGCAGCACGAGGAGGAATCGCTCCCACTGCGAGGTGGGCGGGTTGCCCGTGCGGGCGATGCCGTCGGCACCCCGGAAGTCCGTCAGCTCCACCTCACCGCTCACCACCGCGGACGCACCCGGCACCAGCACCGGCGGGGAGACCACCAGGTTGCGCACGCCGTGCGGCCGCTGCCCGGCGACCTGCGCCATCGCGTCCAGCACGCGGGTGGCGTCACCGCTGCTGCGTACGGTGAAGCGGGTGGCGCCGAGGACCCGGTCCCAGCGATCGCCCTCGATCCGGGCCAGGTCCGCGCGCACGCCGGCCAGCCATGGCGACGGGTCCACCACGCCCGGCGGCCGCACCACCTGGCCGAGGAACGCCCGGAGCCCGTCGGTGAGGCGGGCCACGTAGGTCCGGCCCGGCTCCCAGCGGGTGACCGGCCACGCCCGCACCACGGTGTTCGGTGCACCCTGGCGGATCGAGTCGGTCATCACCGCGGCCCGCACCGGCACCCGGGCCCCGGTCGCCACGTCGTACACGGCGAGCACGTCGCCGCCGTCGGCCGGGAGGCCGGCCGGGTCGACCGCTCGGTCCACCTCGAACACGACCGGCCCCACGGCGGAGAACCCGTCGGCATCGCCGAACGCGTCGCGTTCGGTGGCCCCCGGACCGAGTGCGGCCCTGGCCGCGGGGGGGAGGAGCTCGTCGGGGACGGCGAGGCGGCGCCCGGTGGCCCTCGTGCCGTCGACGACCGTGAACTCGTCGGACGGGTACGGCAGCGCGCACGAGCGGACGGCGGCCGAGGAGCACGGCGGGCGCGCCGCGGCGGCGGGACCGTCGGCACGCTGGGCGACCGGGAGCGGCACTACGCAGGACGCCGCCATCGACGCCACGACGACCGCACCGACCGAGACCGCGGCTCGCCTGACGGACCTGCGTCGTGCATCACCGCCGGACACCCGAGGTGACCCGCCCGATCGATCCATCCTGAACTCCCCCTACGGTCCGCCTGACCTGCGGTCACGCGGCCGTCAGGTGCTCAGACGGTGCCGGGAGGTGGCGGGGGCGCCACCGTGCCGGGAGCGGGCGGCGGCGGGACCGCACCCCCTCCACCGGGCGGCGGCGGCGCAGCGGCCTGACCCGGGGGCGGCGGCGCAGCGGCCTGACCGGGGGGCGGCGGCGCAGCGGCCGCCTGGCCCGGCGCCGGCGGCGCAGCCGACGTCAGGGCGAAGTTCAGCGCGGTCTGCGACTCCAGCTGCGAGATCGCCTGCAGACAGCGCTCGCGCTGCGCGGCGGCGTCGGCGGGCGCACGGCCGGTCTGCTCCAGGTAGGCCAGCACGCCGAGGTCTCGGAAGTACGGCTCGGCCTGCTTGGCCGACGCCCCGCCCGCCATCGACGTGTCGATGCTGTTGAGGGCCGTGTCGGCCTTGGCCATGGCCTGCTCACCGAGCGCCTTGGCCTTGTCCAGGAATCCCATCGGTCCACCTCCTCGGACGACGGGGCGTCGCTCCGTCGGCTCGAGCCTACCGACGGCGCGGCGTGGTCGTGGTCGTGGTCGGTGCGGTCGTGGTCGGCACGGTGGTGGTCGCGGTCGCGGGCGAGCGGTACGTCCGCCACCACTCGTCCCACTGGTCGAGGACCGCCTGGCCGAACCACTCCTCGGTGACCTGCTCGAACTGGGGCACCCGGATGTGGATGCCGTCGAGGCGGAGGGATCGGTCCTCCACCTTGGGCGCGTACCAGGAGGCGAAATCGAGGAGCCGCACGGTGTCGGGGCGCTCCGCCGCCACCTGGGCGAGGATCTCGTTGAGCCGGGCCGTCCGCGCCGGATCGATCTGCCGTCGGACCGCGTCGGGTTTGCCGTCCGCGGCCCACGACCCGATCTGCGGCGCGGTGACGAGCTCCACGAGCGCCCCCCGCGACGACAGGACGTCCACCGCCTGGAGGAACTCGTTCTTCACGTACGCGTCGGTGGCGGGATCGCCGAGCGCCGAGAACCTCGACGCCCCGGGCATCCGGGCGTCGCCGAGCTCCCACACCGACGACATGAGGATCGCCACGTCCGGCTTGGTGGCGTCGAGCCGACTGCCCCAGCGCTCGGGCCAGGAGCGACAGAACTCGGTGGGCGAGAAGTTCTCGATCGCCCTGATCGCGACGAACCGGCTCACCCCGCATCCGAGGATCGGTTCGCCCTCGACCGACACGGCCCGCCCATTCCTGAGACCCCAGTCGCCGAAGCCCATCGCGCCGAGGAGCGCGGTGGAGTCGCCGTACCACGCCACCTTCGGGGCCGGTGGGGTGGGCACCACCGTGGTGGTGGTGGAGGTCGGGGCCCCGGCGCGACCGCTCTGCTGCCGGTAGGTGGCCATCTGCTGGTCGAAGTCGATCGCCTGTTCGTCGGACCGCACCGGCAGCGGGATGAAGGCCAGCGCTGCGACGACGGCCATCGACAGCGCGGCGGCGGGGAGCGCACGGCCCCTGACCGGCCACCGGCCCGTGCGGATCGGGGTCTCCAGGAGGTGGAACGACGCGACGGCGAGCACCATCGTGATCGACACGGCGATCACGGTGGCGAGCCACCGATCGAGGTCGGGCCAGGTCTGGCGGACCGTCAGGAAGATCGGCCAGTGGATCAGGTAGATGCCGTAGGAGCGGACCCCCAGCCACCGGAGGGCCCCCAGGGACAGCACCCACCGCACGGGCCCCGTGGGCACGGCGGCCGCGGTGATGACCAGACACGTCATCACCGCGTACAGGGTGAACCCGCCGCGGTAGAGCCAGTCGGTGCCCTGGGGCAGGCTCCACCACCACCACAGCTGGACCAGCAACGCCGCGGCGCCGAGGGTGAGCACGGCGGTGCGCCACCGCAGCCGGAGGGCCAGCCGCTTGCGCAGCTCCTGCGACGACAGGACGACGGCGAGCAGACCACCGAGCAGCAGCTCGGAGGCACGCGTGTCGGTGCCGAAGTAGATCCGGTCCTTGGAGAAGCCGAGCAGCACCATCTCGAGGAAGGAGATGGTGGCGAGGCCGCCGATCGCGAGGCCCAGAGGGAGGCGCCGACCACGGCACACACGCCAGAGGCCCACCAGCACCAGCGGGAACAGGACGTAGAACTGCTCCTCGATCGAGAGGCTCCAGTAGTGGAGCACCGGCGAGGGCGACACGAACAGCTGGGCGTAGCTGCTGCCTTGGAGGATGTAGTGCCAGTTCGCCACGTCGAACAGCGACCAGAGCACGTCGCCCTTCAGCGTGAGGCGCTGGCCGGCGGTGGCCACGAACGGACCGAACAGCAGCATCACCGCGGCGAGCACGGCCAATGACGCGGGGAGCAGCCGCCGGAACCGCCGGGACCAGAAACGTCCCAGCCGCACGCCACCGGTCCGCCGGGACTCCTGGAGGAGCAGCGAGGTGATCAGGAATCCGGAGAGGGTGAAGAACGTGCTCACCCCGAGGTACCCGCCGACCATCTTCTCGAAACCGGCGTGGAAGGCCAGCACGCCGGCCACGGCGAGGCCGCGCAGGCCGTCGAGGCCCGGGAGGTAGGCGAGCCCGGCCCGGTCCGACCTGGTCAGGTCGACGAAATCACGGGTGGCAGGGTCGACGGTGAGCATCAGCGGGGGTCGGCCGGCGGCGGGGGCCCGGCGGCGCGCCGACAGTTTCGCGCACGGTCCCGGTTCCCCCGGGATCGCGACGGTGGGTAGGTTTCCCGCACATGACCGGAACCGACACCGCCGCCAGCCCCGTGACCAGCCGCGCCGAGGGCGACGTGGCGGTCGTGACCATCGACGATGGCAAGGCCAACGCCATCTCGTTCGACGTCCTCGACGGCGTCAACGCGGCGCTCGACCAGGCACTCGACGCCGGTGCCGCCGCCGTGGTGCTCGCGGGCCGGGAGGGGAAGTTCTCCGCGGGGTTCGACCTGTCGGTGATGACCTCCGGACCCGCCCACGCCCGGCGCCTCCTGGGTGCCGGTGCCGAGCTCGGGCTTCGCCTGTTCGAGTTCCCCGTGCCGGTGGTGCTCGGCGTCACCGGCCATGCGCTCGCGATGGGCGGCATCCTGCTCTGCTGCGGTGACCTCCGGGTGGGCGCCCAGGGCCCGTTCAAGCTGGGCCTCAACGAGGTGGCGATCGGCATGCCGGTGCCCGGCTTCGCCGTGGAGCTCTGTCGCGACCGGCTCTCGAAGCGATGCTTCGGCCGGGCGGTGCAGCTCGCCCACGTGCACACCCCGGAGGAGGCCCTCGACGCGGGCTTCCTCGACGAGCTGGTTGCGCCCCCCGAGGTGGTCGGCCGCTCGGTCGAGCTGGCGACGGAGCTCGCCGGCCGGCTGCATGCCGGCCCGTTCCGCCAGACCCGCCGGACCATCCGCGGCGACCTCGCGGCGCAGCTGCGGGAGTCGCTGGCCGCGGACCTCGCGTCGTTCGACGTGGCCGACTGAGCACCGTCCGCTGACGCGCCACCGGCCGCCCCCGCGGGGCCGGCCGGTGGCGGTGTCATGGAGCGGCGGGGCCGCCCGCCGGACTCAGTCCGAGGGCTTG
Source organism: Microthrixaceae bacterium (assembly GCA_049316905.1). GTDB lineage: Bacteria > Actinomycetota > Acidimicrobiia > Acidimicrobiales > Microtrichaceae > CAIPVR01. The sequence goes on from JBMOJH010000023.1 coordinate 32,900, forward strand.
CCCACGCAGGGCTCGTCCTTGCAGACGTTCGTGATGACGCCGTCGGCCGTGAAGAAGGCCTTCTTCTGGGCGATCACCTGCGGCTGCTCCCGCACGAACTCGTGCGGATCCTCGCACTGCGGGTTGGTCGACGCGCCGGCCGCGTTGGCCCCGGTGCACGCCGCCTTGTACTCGTCGCTCATCGTCGGCGTGATGTTCCCCTGCGGTGCCGGGAGGGTGCCGAAGTACCAGTAGTAGAGCGCCGAACCCTGCAGCGGGAACTTCCGGATCGGGTCCAGGTTGAAGTAGTAGGTCGACTGGTCCTCGGTCCCGATGATGGGCTGCACGCCCTTCGGCAGGATCGGCTGGTAGATCGGCAGCTTCAGCGTGCGGGCGATGTTGTCGGCCGTGACGGTGGCCACCTGGTGATCGCCCTGGGCCACGGTGAACAGCACCTGCTTCGGCGGGGTGAGGTCGTAGGTCCGGGTGGTGAGGTGCTGGACGTAACCGCCCGCCTCGCCCCGGTCCCACAGCATCTGGATGAGACCGAACCAGATCTGCTGGTCGAGCGGGTCCGGGTAGGCGTCGCGCATGACCGAGAAGTAGCGGTCGAAGTCGACGCTGCGGTTGAGGAGGGTGGAGTAGTTCATGCCGCCCACACCCAGCACCGCCTTGGTCCAGTCCTGGGCCACCGCCGTGGCGGCGACACCCATGATCGCGCCCTGGCTGTTGCCGTCGTAGAACGCCTCGTCGGTGTTCATCATGTTGCCGCCGGCCTTGGTCTGGAACTCCGCGTTGCCGCCGAGACCCTGCTCATTGACCATCAGGCGGCCCAGGAACAGCGTGTTCAGGATGCTCTGCTGGAGCCGGTCGGGGATCGTCGGGAACTGCGAGAGGTCACCGAGCACCCGCACGGCCTCGTTGATGTCGGCCTCGGACAGGCCGATCCAGTTGGTGGCGCAGTAGACGGAGTTGTTGGCCGCCGCCGTGGCCTGCACATCGTCCGCGAGCACCTCGTCGGCGGAGCCGAGCAGACCGTGGCCGTAGATCACCGGCGCCGCCTCGCCCTTCACCACCGCGGTGGTGGGCACGATGCAGGTGAACTCGGCGGTGTACGTGCCCACGGCGAGGGGGTCGCCGTTGAGCGGGCTGTAGACCATCCGGGCACCCGGCTGGCCGCCGTTGCTCAGGTACAGCGGGACCTCGAACGTGCCGCTGATCGCCTTGGTGATCCCCTTCTGCAGGCCGTCGCGCTGCACGCCGGTGATCGTGTAGGCGGGCGGCTTGCCGGCGAGGCGCCCGAAGGCGTCCTCCCGCATCGAGAGGACCCGGCCGGCGAGGGTGTCGGCGCCGGCCACGGTGAAGTGCCACATCAGGTAGAGGTTCGACCGGTCGACGCCCGCCTTCGCCATCTCCGTGAAGATCAGGTTGTACTCCTCCTGGCGGGAGGAGATGCGCTCGTTCGGGACCAGGTTGTTGTCGCGCAGGGCCTGGAAGGTGATCGGCGCCGGCAGCGGCACGCCGTTGGTGCCGATGAGGTTGCGGAGGCCCACGGCGAAGCGGTGCGTCTCGATCAGCGAGGTGGCCGGACGCAGGATCAGCGCCTGGTTCGACGGGCTCGTGGCGCGCTGGTCCATCTCGGCCCAGTGGGGCACCAGCTGGCCGGTGTCGAGGTCGACGATCACGGTGGCCGAGGCAGCCGTGACCGAGAAGCCGATGTCGGTCTGCTTGGGCAGGTTCGTGGCCGACGGATCGAAGTTCGGGACCTGGATCAGGATCGGGGTGTTCGGGCTCCACCCGTCGTTGCGGTTCCACTCCGAGGGGTCGAAGGTGGAGCCGTTCACGTTGGGGAGCTGGCCGGGCGGCAGGTTGATCCGCCGCCGGGTGCCGGTGCTGTTGTCCTGCACCGTGAAGTAGTCGTTGGGGAACGGCAGGAGGCAGTCGGCCTGGCTGAACACGTCGCACTGCGACGGCACAGCGGCCAGCGCGGCGTCGAGCTGCGACTGGCGCTCAGGCGTGAGCGGCCGGGCCTCGGGCGCGTCGGCCTGGGGGGCCACGGCGGCCACCTCGGCCTCGGTCGGGTTGCCCTTCGCGATGTCGCCACTGATCGCGGGCTTGGGCGGCGGCTGCTTCTCACAGGCCACGCCCACGAGCGCGACGGCGGCGCACACGACGGCGAAGATGCGGGCTCGAGGGGTCACGGCATTCCTCTGTCTCGGCCAGTCATACCGGTCGCCGACCCTAGTCGTGGGGACCGAACGGCTGGAAAACGGTGGCCGGGCGAGCGGCCGGGGGTGCGGGATGCAGCGCGGGATGCAGCGCGGGATTCCGGGGGTGCCGGCGGGGTGCCGCCCCTCAGCGGCGGCGGCGCCAGAGCCACACGAGGACCAGTGCCGACAGCACGGCCGCCACCAGGGAGGTGACGGCCACGGCGCGGTTGGCCGTGGGCGTGTCCGGCGCCGGGGCGAACGGCACGTCGGAGCCCGGAAGCGGAGCGGCGGCGGGGACCGGCTCGGCCTCCACCACTGTCTCGGCCTCCACCACTGTCTCGGCCTCCACCACTGTCTCGGCCTCCACCACTGTC
>JBMOJH010000024.1:0-35293 GCA_049316905.1 Microthrixaceae bacterium
TGCCTGAACGACGGTGTGCCTGAACGACGGTGTGCCTGAACGACGGTGTGCCTGAACGACGGTGTGCCTGATCGGGCTCAGCTCGCGAAGAAGGGCGCGGCGACCTCGTCGTAGAACGCCCGGTCGACCTGCTTGACCCGGCCCGCCACGTCCTCGACCGGCACGCGCACGATGCGGTCCGAGCGCAGGGCGACCATCTTCCCCCAGTCCCCCTCGGCCGCCGCGTCCGCGGCGGCCACGCCGTAGCGGGTGGCGAGGACGCGATCGAACGCGGTGGGGGTGCCGCCGCGCTGCACGTGGCCCAGGATCGTCACCCGCGTCTCGATCCCCGTGCGGCGTTCGATGTCCGCCGCCAGCCACTGCGAGATCCCGCCGAGGCGCTGGTGACCGAAGCGGTCGACCTCGTACTCGGGCAGCTCCATGCTCCCCTCCACCGGCACGGCGCCCTCCGCCACCACCACGATCGACGCGAAGTTCACCCCGGCGTGGCGGCGTTCGAGCGCGTCGGCCACCTCGGCGGGGTCGAAGGGCACCTCCGGGATGAGCGTCAGCGTGGCGCCGCCGGCGAGGCCGGCCCGCACCGCGATGTGCCCGACGTGTCGACCCATGACCTCGACCACGATCACCCGGTCGTGCGCCTCGGCGGTGGTGTGGAGCCGGTCGATCGCCGCCGAACAGATGTGCACCGCCGTGTCGAACCCGAAGGTCATCTCCGTACCGTCGATGTCGTTGTCGATCGTCTTCGGCACCACGATGCAGGGCACGCCGTCGCGGCCGAGGTCACCGGCCGCGCCGAGCGAACCCTCACCGCCGATCACCACGAATCCGTCGAGGCGGTGGCGCTCGATGGCGGCGCGCACCCGGTCCACGCCGTCGGGGAACTGGTACGGCTGGACGCGGGAGGTGCCCAGGATGGTCCCGCCCCGGGGGAGGATGCCGCGGCACCGGGCCACGTCGAGGACCTCCCAGTCGTCCTCGAGCACGCCCCGCCAGGCGTCGCGGAACCCGATGACCGAGCCGCCGTGCACTCGTTCGACCTTGCGCACCACCGCGCGGATGACGGCGTTGAGACCGGGGCAGTCGCCCCCGCTGGTGAGGACCCCGAGTCGCACGGCGGTGAGGGTATCGTCCCCGCCGATGTCCGTCGTGATCGCCATCGACGCCGGCACCACGGGGGTCCGGGCCTTCGTGGTGGACGAGTCCGGTACACCCGTCGCCCGCGCCTACCGCGAGTTCACCCAGCACTTCCCCCGTCCCGGGTGGGTGGAGCACGACCCGGAGGAGATCTGGGACACCACCGTGGCGGTGCTGGCCGAGGCGGTCGCACTGGTCGACGGGCCCGTCGCGGCCATCGGCATCACCGACCAGCGGGAGACCGTGGTGGCCTGGGACCGCCGCACGGGCGAGGTGCTGCACCGGGCGATCGTGTGGCAGGACCGCCGCACCGCGGACCGCTGCCGGGCGCTGGTCGCGGCCGGCGAACTGCCCCGCGTCCGAGCGGTGACCGGCCTGGTCCTCGACCCGTACTTCTCGGCCTCCAAGATGGAGTGGCTGCTCGGCGAGGGGCGCGTGGCGCCCGGCGCGGACCTCGCCCTCGGCACCATCGACACCTGGCTGGTGTGGAACCTGACCGGCGGCACCGACGGCGGCGTGTTCGTGACGGATCCGTCGAACGCCAGCCGCACGATGCTCTACGACCTGCGGAACCGCTCGTGGTCCGCCGAGATGTGCGAGCTGTTCGGGGTGCCGGCGTCCGCCCTGGCCGAGGTGCGGCCGTCGGCCGGCGAGTTCGGCCGCACCCGTGGCGACCTGCCGGTGGGCGCGGGTGTGCCGGTGGCCGGCATCGCCGGCGACCAGCAGGCGTCGCTGTTCGGCCACGCCTGCCTGCGGCCCGGCATGGCCAAGAACACCTACGGCACCGGTTCGTTCGTGCTCATGAACGTGGGCGACACGTGTCCCGACCCCGTCGACGGGCTCCTCACCACCGTGGCGTGGGAGGTGCCGGCCGGGATGCTGGGCGCCGGCGGCGCCAGGACCGTGACCCACTACGCGCTGGAGGGGGCGATCTTCGTGACCGGCGCCGCCGTGCAGTGGCTGCGTGACGGGCTGCGGATCATCGAGGACGCGGCGGAGTGCGGGCCCCTCGCCGAGTCGGTCGACGACACCGCGGGCGTGGTCGTGGTGCCGGCGTTCACCGGCCTCGGCGCCCCCTACTGGGACCCGTACGCCCGGGGGGCCGTGCTGGGCATCACCCGGGGGGCCGGCCGGGCGCACCTGGCCCGGGCCGTGGTCGAGGCGATGGCGTTCCAGACACGCGACGTCGTGGACGCCATGGCGGCCGCGTCCGGGACATCGCTCGACGAGCTCCGGGTGGACGGCGGCGCGGCGGCGATGGACCTGCTCCTGCGCCTCCAGGCCGACCAGCTCGGCGTACCCGTCACCCGTGCGGCGGTGTCGGAGACCACCGCACTCGGCGCGGCCTACCTCGCCGGCCTCGGCGCCGGCGTGTGGTCGACGGCGGAGGAGGTCGGCGCCGCCTACCGCAGCGACGCCCGCACCGAGCCGACGGGCGACCGTGCGGTGATCGACTCCGCCTACGCCCAGTGGCAGCGGGCCGTGGAGCGCAGCCGGGGCTGGGCCCGGGACTGACGCCCATGACCGGCGAGACCGATCTGGCCACGATGCTCGCCACGCTGCGGATCCGGCAGCAGCCGGAACCCGTGACCTTCGTGCACCTGCCGGACCCGGTCGACCTCGGCCGCGGGGTGCTGGCGCTGATCTCCGAGGACGAGGGCACGACCGTCGTGGTGTCGGTCGCCGAGGCGGAGCGGCGGGGTTGGCCCGTGGAGTTCAGGGGCGCATGGCTGACCGTGTCGGTGCAGAGCTCGCTCGAGGCCGTCGGGCTCACCGCCGAGCTGTCGGCCGCGCTCGCGGTGCGAGGGATCGCCTGCAACGTCCTCGCGGGTTACCACCACGACCACCTGGTGGTCCCCCTCGACCGGGCGGAGGACGCGATCACCACGCTGGAGGCGCTCGGCGGGCGCTGACCGCGGCCCGCCGAGACGCGAGCAGCCGTTCAGCCCAGATGGGCGAGCGACGCGAGCACCTCGCGCTCGCGCCCGCGGAGCGGCAGGTGCTCGCGCGAGACGACCAGCACGGGCCCCACCTCCCCCAGGCTCGCCACGGCCAGCTCGGCCACCTCCGGGGTGGCGCCCTCGGCCAGCGCGCCGCCCACGAACGCGGCGAGCCAGCCGGGCGCCGGCGGATCGTCGCCGTCGGAGGCGAGCACCGCGCCGTCGTGCGGGTCGACCAGGACCGCCCAGTCGGCGTGGAGCAGCTCGCGGGCACCGGTCACGAGCAGGTCCCACCGCTCCTGGCCCCGCGCCCCGTGGAGCGCCACGGCGACGCGGAGGGCGAGAACCGCCGGGTCCTCCGGGGGGCCGGCGAGGGGCCGCACGTCCTCGACGTCGACGCCCTCGACCTGATCGATCTCGGTGAGGAGCAGGTCGATCAGGTCCTCGGCGGGCAGGTCGACCACCAGTTCGTCGACCGCCCGACCCGCGCCCCGCTCGATGATGTCGATCCCGATCACGTCGCCCCGCACGGCGCCCACGCGGCTGGCCACCGCACCCAGGGCTCCCGGCCGGTCGGGGAGCCAGACGCGGAGAACGAAGGTGGCCACGCCGGGCACCGTAGCGGCGCCGTGTGACGGCTCGGTGACGGGTCCGTGAACCCGCTCCACGGACGGATTCCACTTGACCGCCCGGTCAAGTGCGGCTGCTACCGTGGCCACGCCATGGCCACCCGGAAGCTGACCCCTCGCGGCAAGGAACGCCGAGCCCAGCTCATCGCGTACGCCACCGAGCGCTTCGCCGCCGACGGCTACCACCCCACCTCGGTGGCCGACATCGTCGACGGGCTCGGCGTGGGCAAGGGGGTCTTCTACTGGTACTTCTCCTCCAAGGAGGAGCTGTTCATCGAGATCCTCCGCACCGCCCAGCGGGACCTGCGCCGCCGCCAGCAGCGGGCCATCGAGGGCGTGGAGGACCCGGTGCGCCAGGTCGAACTCGGCGTCCGGGCCGGGGTGCTGTGGATGGCCGAGCACAACGACCTGCGCCGCCTCTTCGAGTTCGCCCGCACCGAGGACACCTTCGCCCGCGCCATGCGCGCCGGTCAGGCGGTGCTGGTGGGCGACGCGGTGGACCACCTGAAGGCGGCGATCGTGGAGGGTCGGATCCCCGACCGCGACCCAGAGTCGCTCGCGCTCGGCATCCTCGGCGTCACCAACGTGATGACCACGGTGTACATCGACGAACGCCAGGAGGACCCCGAGCACGTGGCCGACCTGGTGGTCGACTTCTGCATGGAGGGGATGGGCGTCAGCCGAGCTTCGTGAGCGCCCGCTTCAGGTTGCGCACCGCCTGGCCGGTGCGCTGCTCGTTCTCGATGAGCGCGAAGCGCACGTGGCCCTCACCGCCGGGACCGAAGCCCACGCCGGGCGAGAGCGCCACCTGCGCCTCCCGCACCAGCATCGAGCAGAACTCCACCGAGCCCATCTCGCGGTACGGCTCGGGGATCCGGGCCCAGGTGAACATCGTGCCCATCGGCGGCTCGATCTCCCAGCCGATCCGGTTGAGCCCGGCGCAGAGGGCGTCGCGGCGGGACTGGTAGACGGCGTTGACCTCCCGGGGGAAGTCGGGCGCCTCGTTGAGGGTGACGGTGGCCGCGATCTGGATGGGCTGGAAGGTGCCGTAGTCCAGGTAGGACTTCAGCTTGGCCAGCGCCGCCACGACCTCCTTGTTGCCCACGAGGAACGCGACGCGCCATCCGGCCATCGAGAAGGACTTGGTCATGGAGTACAACTCCACGGCCACCTCCTTGGCCCCCTCCGCCTGGAGGATCGAGGGCGGCCGGTAGCCGTCGAAGCCGAGGTCGGCGTACGCGTTGTCGTGGACCAGCACCACCTCCTTCTCCCGGGCGAAGTCGACCACTCGTTGCATGAACGCGACGTCGACGCAGGTGGTGGTGGGGTTGTGCGGGAACGACAGGACGATCACCCGCGGCTTGGGGTGGCTGTACTCCCAGGCCGTGACCATGTTGTCGAAGAACTCGTCGCCGGTGCCGAGCGGGATCTCGCGCACGTTGGCCCCGGCGAACAGCGGCCCGAAGATGTGGATCGGGTAGCTCGGCGCCGGCACGAGCGCGGCGTCGTGCGGCTGCAGGAGGGTCCACATCAGGTGGCTGAAGCCCTCCTTGGCGCCGATGGTGTTGATCACCTCGGTGTCGGGGTCGAGGGCCACGCCGAAGCGGCGCAGGTAGTAGTCCGCGGCCGCCTCACGCAGCTTGGGGATGCCACGGGAGGCCGAGTACCGGTGGTTCCGCTCGTTGCGGGCCGCCTCGGCGAGCTTCTCCACCGCGATGCGGGGCGACGGCAGGTCGGGGTTGCCGAACCCGAGGTCGATGATGTCCTCGCCGGCGCGCCGGGCCTCCACCTTCAGGCCGTCGATGATGGTGAAGACGTAGGGCGGCAGCGAGGTGATCCGGCGGAACTCCATGGAGGCCCACCTTACGCCCGCCCGGCGGCACCCCCCGAGCGGGAAAGGAGGGCCGCGCCGATCGCGCCGGCGTCGGGTCCGCCCGGCGCGGCGACCACCGGGGTGCGGCGCCCGGCCGCCCCCGCAGCGGGGTCCGCGGCCACTCGCCGGGCGACGCGGTCGACCAGCCCGGCCCCGGCGGTCGCCCCGCCGCCGAGCACCACCACCTCGGGGTCGAGCAGCACGACGAGGTTGGCCACACCGAGCGCCACCCAGTCGGCCCACCGCTCGTAGACCTCGGCCGCGCCCGGGTCACCGGCGGCCAGCAGGTCGGCGACGTGCTCGCCGCGGACGTCGTCCACCGAACCCCCCGCGGCCGCCACCAGGGCCGGGGCGAGGCCCGCCGTGGCGGCCTCCCGGGCGAGCACGCCCAGGCCGCTCCCCGACGCGTACCGCTCCCAGCACCCCCGACGGCCGCACGGGCACCGCGGGCCGTGTGGGTCGACCACCATGTGCCCCGGCTCCCCCGCGAACCCCTGGGCCCCGCGCACGAGGCGGCCCTCGACCACCACCGCGCCGCCGATGCCGGTCCCGAGCGTCACGGCCACGAGGTCCGCCACCGGCGGCCGGAGCAGGGCCACGGCCGCCACCGCCACGCAGTTCGCGTCGTTGTCCGCGCGCACCGGTACGCCGAGGCGCGCCGCCAGGCGGGCCGGCAGGTCGTGGCCGACCAGTCCGCCCGAGTTGGGCGCGGACCGCACGACCCCGTCGCGGTCGACGAACCCGGCGAGGCCGAGACCCACCCCCGTCACCGGGCCGGGCGAACGGGCCACCAGCGCATCGACCACGGCATCGATCGCCTCGAGCGCGGCCGCACCGCCCGCGGCGGACGGCACCTGCTCACGGTCGACCACCTCGGGATCCGCGCCGTCGTCGAGTCGCACCGTGAGGCCGAGGCACTTGGTGCCGCCCACGTCGATCCCGACCACGTGACGAGTCGGCGTCACCATCCGCCGAGTCTCCCAGACGGGCCGGTCACGCCCAGCGCAACACCGTGGCGTCGGTCCCCGCGGGCAGGGCCGGGGCCACATCGGCGTCACCGGCCACCACCAACTGCACCTCGTCCAGCACGTCGCCCACCACGGCGAGGACCTCGGCGGCGAGAGTCGCGTCCAGGCCGGTGAGCAGGAGCGGCAGGCCGCCGTCGGGGGCCGAGCGACGGACCGAACCGATCCGCTGCACCAGCGCCCACGTGACCGCGGACGGATCGGGCGCCGAACCGGCGACCGCCACGGCGACCCGTTCCAGATCGCGTACCGCCGTGCGGCGCCGCTCGAACTCGGCGCGCGCCAGGGCGAGCTCGTCACGGAGCCCCGCGAGCTCGGCCTCCTGGACCGCGGCCCGCGCCGCCCGCTCGTCGGTGCGAGCCAGCTCGACCTCGGCCTCTGACAGCTCGGCGCGCAGGCGGGCCGAGGGCGAGACGGCGAGCCGGGCGCGGAGCCCGCCGAGCTCCCTCGCCACCTCGGCGCGCCGGTCCTCGACGGCCAGGACACGGGCCCGGCGTCGGGCGACCTCGTCGAGCCAACCTCGTGCCGCGGCTGCGGGGTCGTGGTCACCCGCACCCGGCTGGTCGGGGGAACCGTCCGGGCGGGGACCGTCCGCCGCATCGAGGGCGTGGCGCAGCGCCGCGGTGGCCGTGTCCACCGACGCGAGATGTCCGGCCGTGTCGGGTTGCGCCCGCAGCAGGTCGGCCACCTCGTCGAGGGTCAGGCGACCGAGCTCGTCGGGCGCCACCGCGAGCACCCCGGCCGCCTCGTCGACGAGCGACGCGCGGACCGACGCCGCCCGCTCCTCCTCGCGGTCGGCGGAGCCGAGCCGCTTCTGCAGCGCGGCGGCCTCCTGCTCCAGCAGTTCCACGCGGGCCCGCAGCACCGCGGGCTCGCCGGCGGCGCGGCCGGGCGCTGCGGTCCGCAGGACCAGCTCCGTGTACGTGTCCACCCCGAGACGGTCGAGCAGCTCGGCCTCCTCCGAGCGCAGTTCCGACAGCTCGGCCCGGGCCTCCGGTTCAGGTCCCCTCTCGGCCAACTCGACGATCCGGGCCCGGACCGCGTCGAGCGCGGCCCGGACCGGCGCCTGCTCGGCCACGACCGCGGCCTCGACCTCGGCCGCGTGCAGTTCGCGCCGGGCGACGGCCGCGAGCTCCGCCGCCCCCGTCGCGAGCTGGGCCAACGCGCGACGGCGGGCCCGGCGCTGCACGGCCGCGGCGAGCGCGGTCGACAGTCGGTCGGCCAGGCGCACCGCCGACGGGTCCGCCCCGGGCGGGCGGACCCGTTCGGCTTCGAACCGATCCAGCGCGGCGGCGACAGCGGCGACCCGTTCCTCGGGCGGGACGGTCACACCGTCGTCGACCAGTTCGGCCTGCAGCACCTCCAGCTCCGCGACGCGGGCCGCCACGTCCGCCTCATCCGCGCGGTCGTCGGTTCCCTGCGCATCGGCGAGCGACCGGCGGGCCGCCTCCACCCGGCGCCTCGCGGCCTCCCGGGCCGCCGGGGCGAAGGCGTCGAGGGCGGCCCCGCGCCCGGCCACCTCGGCCTCGAGCCGCCCGACGGCGGCCTCGGCCGCTGCGACCTCGTCGGACCGGGTCCGGAGGTCCTCGGCGGTGGCACCGGCGCGTCGCGGTGCCGCGAAACCGGACAGGTCGAGGACGGGATCCGCCACCCAGGTGGCGGTACCGGCACCCGCGGCGCCGTGCAGGGCAGCGAGGTGCTCGGCGTCCGCGGCGAAGCTCACCCCGCCCACCGCCACGCGGGCGCCCGGGTCGACGAGCAGACCGGCCCCGGAGGCCGCCCGCAGCACCGCCGCGACGCGCTCGATCGTGGACGCGGGCGCGCCCGCGAGCACCGTGAGCCGGGGATGGAACTCGATGTCCCCACCACCCGGCCCCGCACCGTCGAGTCGGAGCAGTCGCATGATCGGGTTCCTGTCGGCCGACGGCCCCGTCCCGGTGAGGAATCCGGGAGGGCTCAGTCGACCGGGATCCGGCGGACCCGGGCCCGGGGCCGGTCCCCGGGCGACACCGCCGGCGGCTCGGGAGCCGGCCCGTCCGGCGCGCCCGGCCCGGGGATCGTGGTTCCAGGGGCAGTGGCGTCAGGGATGCCCTCGTCGGGAGTACCGGGGTCCGGATCCGGTTCGTGGGCCACGGTCGGCCCGGTCGCTGTCGCCCCCGCCACGGTCGGCCCGGAGTCCCACGACGGCGGCTCCGGGGCGCGGGTGGCCGCGGCCTCCCACGGTCGGGGCCGGTCGGGATCCGCGAGCCGCTCGCCGAGCGGCCGCAACGCGCCGACGGCCTCCGACAGCGCACCGCCGACCCCCTCGGCCAGGCTCGCCAGCCGCTCCCGGTCCTCCACCACGCCCTCGACCGCGTCGAGGAACGAGCGGGCGGCGCTCAGCAGCTCGCGGCCCGCCCGCTGGAGGTGTTCGAGGCCTTCCTCGGTCAGTTCGCGGGGTTCCGGCACCGGCCCATCATGTCCCGGCCGGGAACCGCACGCGCAAGGTGCCGTCGCCCAGCCGGGCCGCACCCACCTCCCGCCGACGGAGCGAGTCGGGCAGCACGAGCGTGCGCCGCAGCGGGCCCACGGTGACGATCAGCTCGTCGGCGAGGCGGTCCACCTCCACGTCACCCCGGTCGACGTTGGGGAGCTCCAGCGACAGCACGAGGTCGTCGCCGTCGGCCTCCAGCCGCAGCGGCCGGCCCGACACCTGGGCGGCCGCGGGATCACGCCCCTCCCAGAGCGACGCTCCCATCCGGCTGAGAGCGGGGAGGCCCACCACCTCATCGGGCGCGAGCTCGGCGCGCAGCACCGGCAGGCCCGCGAACGCCTCCTCGACCGCGGCGAGATGGCCGGTCTGGCTACGCCGCCACCGGTCGAACCACGGGTCCGACACCGCGTCGGGCAGCACCCGGTTCACCACCACCGCGTCGACCTGGTAACCGAACAACGACAGGTAGGTATGGGTGCGCCGCGACTCGGCCACGACCATCCGTTCGGGCGTGACCACGAGCCGCACCGAGGTACGGAGCGGGTCCGCGAGCACTCGGTGCACCGCGTCGAGGCGGTCGTAGAACCGACGGCCCGCGCTGAACACGGCGTCGCCCGCCACGGGCAGGTCGGTGAAGCGGCCGAGCACCGGCCCGACCATCCGGTTGAGCCGGCGGGAGGCGGGGAACACCCGCTCCATGTACCAGGAGAGCACGTCGGGCAGTGACAGGAGCCGGATCGTCTCCGCGGTGGGCGCGCAGTCCACCAGCACCACGTCGTAGCGCCCGCAGGCGCAGAGGTCCTCGAGCTCGGCGAGGGCGATCACCTCGTCGAGACCGGGCACCACCGCGAGCTCCTCGGCCTCCACCGAGCCCACCCCGGCCCAGTCGAGGACCTCGAGCAGCCAGTCGCGCACCTCGCCCCACGTCTCCTCGAGGCGGCGGCGGGCGTCGAGCTGCTGGGCCTCGCACCCGGGTGCCACCTCCACCGGATCGGAGCCCAGCGGCCGTTCGAACGCGTCCGCGAGCGAGTGCGCCGGGTCGGCCGACGTGACCACCACGCGCCGGCCCCGGGCGGCGAGCTCCAGGGCCGTGGCCGCGGCGGTGGTGGTCTTGCCCACTCCCCCCTTGCCGGTGAAGACGAGCACGCGGACCGGCTCGCCCGCGGGTCCGACGCCGGGCGACGTCACCTAGGCCTCACGGGGCGGGAAACGGCCGTGCAGGACGCCCCACAGGCCGCACAGCGCGAGCGGCAGCATCGGGGCGAGGGTGCCGAAGGCGAGCGGCGTGAACGGACGGACCGCCGCACCCGCGATCGACACGGCGACCTGGGCCAGGAGCGAGCCGAGCAGGTTCCACTGCACCGCCCGTGGCGCGGAACCCGCGAGGAAGAACAGCCCGCCGATGCCCATGGAGGACTCCCGGCTCCGACCCGCCGCGAGCACCACGACCAGGGCGAACAGCGCGGAGCCCACGAAGAACCAGGCCACGGCGACCACGAAGAACGCGCCGATGGCGTCGTCGGGGTCGACGGCGGCCAGCGCGGTGACCACGGCCAGGATCACCGTGGAGAGCCACGACACGACCACGATCCACCGGCCGGGGACGTGGTTGCCGTAGAGCTCCCGGAACGCGGCCTCGCGCTCGGCGCGTTCGGTGACCCGGCGGGCCTCCACCTCGGCCCGGGCCTCGGCGGCGGTGGGCTGTCGGTCAGGCGGGGCCACGGGGTGCATCTTGGTGCGGCACGTCGCGGTGGTGCCACAGCACGGGGCGGCCCAGACGGGTGGCCGCCCAGGCCGCGTGCTCGGCGAGCAGCGGGTCGTCGCCCTCCTGGTGGGCACGCAGAACGGCGTCCCAACGACCGTCGGCCGCGTCGGCCGGCGACGTGTTCCCGAGCACCACCAGGGCGTTGCGACGCAGCACCGCCGGGTCCCGGGCCGGGATGTACCAGCGGCCCACCCGGTCGAGCAGCTCGTGGTCGGGCGCGGTGAGCAACCAGCGGAGCTCCACCGCCGGCCCCGGGTCGGACATGGCGACCGGCACGGCCGTCGCCTCGGCCCGACGGTTGGGCGGGCACACCTCCTGGCAGTCGTCGCAGCCGTAGATGCGGTCGCCGAGCTCGGCGCGGAACTCCGGCGGAAACGGACCGGGCGCCTGGACCAGCCACGCCAGGCAGCGGCGGGCGTCCACCACGCCCGGCGCCACGATGGCATCGGTGGGGCAGCCGTCGAGACAGCGGCGACAGGTGCCGCAGCCGTCGGCCACCGGCGCGGCGGCCGGCTCGAGGTGGGCGTCGGTGAGGACCGAACCGAGCACGAACCAGCTGCCGCGACCGGGGAGGAGCAGGTTGGCGTTCTTGCCGAACCAGCCGAGCCCCGCCCGGTGCGCGGCGGCCCGGTCCACGAGGGCGTTGTCGTCGGCGAGCACCAGGGCCCTCCGGTCGTGGGCGCGCAGCAGGTCCGCGACCGTGCCGAGCGCCTCGCGGAGCCGGCCGTAGTGGTCGGTGGCGGCGTAGCGGGCGACGCGGGCCACCGCACCGGCGCCGACGGGTTCCTCCGGCGGCGGCGTCGCCCACGCGCCCACCACCAGCGAGCGGGCGCCGGCCATGGACCGCGAGGGATCGGTGGACCGGGCGGGGTTCCGGTACGTGAAGGCCATCCCTCCGTGCAGCCCGGCGGCGCGGCGTTCCTCCAGGACGACCCGTGTGGTCTCGAACGGGGCCGCGTCGGCCACGCCCACCGCTGCGAGACCGGCCGCGGTGCCCGCCTCGAGCACTGCAGCGGTGAGCGGGCGGTCAGGCCCGGCGGACATGGCGGACCCGGGGTGCGAGCCCGGCCCCCTGCAGCAGCCGCACGGCGCGGACCTCCTCGAGCGGGATGACCACCGCGCCGTCGGACTCCCGCTCGCAGAGGAACGTGACCAGACAGTCCTCGCAATGATCGGTGTGGCGGTGGGCGCACTCCGCGCAGTCGATGCGGAGCACCGACGGGCCCCCCGCATCGGCCGGGGCGGCGCCGGGGGCAACGACCGGGCCGGGGCTCGGGGCGCCGGCGGACGATGAGGGCAGGGCGTGGGGCTCCATGGCGCGCACCCTACGGAGCGGGTGTGACATCGGGCGGCAGGTGACGGCCGTCGGCACCGAGCTCCAGCGGTCGCGCCGCGAGCACCGCGGCCGGCGGGATCGCGGCGGGTCGCCCGTCGACCGGGTAGAGGTGCGGGAAGCGCAGGTCGCCCTCCGGCGGATCGCCGAGCTCCCACCGCAGCTCGCCGTCGAGGCGTGCCGGATCGAGGACGACCACGAGCAGGTCCTCGCGACCGGCGAACAGCCGCCCCGCGGGCACCAGCACCTGTTCGGGCGACGACAGATGGAGGAAGTCCGAGGGCCCGGTCCCCGGGGGTCGGTACTCACGGTGGCCGCCCCCGCCCGCGGCCCAGTCCGCCGCCGGCACCAGATGGACCAGCACGCCGGTCGGCTCCTCCGCCGCGGTCACCGCCGCCACCAGTCGAGCAACGACCCCGACGACGTGGTGTCGGCGCCACGGCGGGCCGCGCCGTCGCGCACCGCACGGTCGGAGCTCACCACGAGCACGGGTCGGTCCACCGGCAGCCGGCCCACCAGGTCGAGCACCACGTCGTCGGCCTCCACGCCCGCCGCGCTGAAGTGCACCCGGACCGGGATCGGTGCGAAGACCGACGGGCGGCGGCCGTCCGCGTCGCCGTCGAACACCGCGTGCACCTCGGCCCCGGTGCGGGCCACCACCTCCGACAGCAACCGCAGCAGCTGCTCGCGCTGGCCTCCGTGATCGAGCGCCGGCCAGCCCGCCATCGAGACGTTGTAGCCGTCGACCACGGCCACCATGCGCGGCACCCGGAGGAGCTGGTCGACCGCCTCCGCTGTCTCGGCGAGCACCCCACGCCGGAGGCCCACCGGTGAGCGCCGCGGCCGCGCCGCCCGGGGACCCCTGCCGTGCCGTCCGGCCGTGGCGGACCCCGCTACCTCCCCGGGCGCGGCCACCGAGACAGGACCGGGGTCGTCGGCCCCCACATCGACGACTCCCACATCGACGACTCCCACATCGACGACCCCCACATCGACGACCCCCACATCAGCGCCCAGCCCGTCGGCCGCCTCGAGCACGAGCGCCCGCAGCTCGGCCGCCACCCGGGCGGCACGCCCCAGCAGCTCGGAGGCCGCACCCAGGTCGGGAGGGACCGTGCCGGGACCGGCCTCGACCGCGTCCGGGACCGGTTCCGGTCCACGCCCGGGCTTCTCGCCGGACCCCCCGGGGCCCGCCTCGGGACCGGCCAGGGACCGTGCCGCCGCCTCGCGGAGGCCCCGCACCTCCTGCAGCCGCTCCTCCGCGAGCGAACGGGCCGCGGCCAGGTCCTGCACGGCCCGGGCCCGACGGCCCTCCGTGGCCTCCAGCTCGTCCCGCACGGCACCGAGATCGTGCTCGACCCGCCCGGCGCGCTCCTCGGCGGCCCGCCGAGCGGCCCGCTCCTCCTCCAGGCGGGCGCGCAGGTCGTCCGCCTCGGCGCGCGCCCGCGCCAGACCCGCCTCCAGTTGCGCCACCCGACGGCCCGCGGCCCGCTCCTCGGCCTCCTCCTGCCGGGCCCGGGCGGCCGACGCCGAGCGTCCGGCCGCGGCCGCCAGGTCCTCCTCCCATCCCGAGGGCCGGAGCAGGAACGCCCGCACCGTCGCGAGCGCCGCGTCGTCATCGTCGGCGGCACCGGACTCCTGCCAGACCTCCGCCACCCGCGCCCGGAACGCCTCGTCGTCGTCGAGCACGTCGAGCGCGGCGGCCACCGCCCTCGCGGGGAGCGGGTGGCGGAACGACAGGAAGGGGCGCAGACGGGCCGGGGGCGGGGGTGCCTCGGCCGAAGCGGCGTCGCGGCGGGCCACCGCGAGCGCCAGCTGCGCCGCCGGCGCCAGCAGGTCGACCGGACGGCCCGCCCCGGTGGCGGTCACTCGTCCGGGGCGGCATCGCCCGCGGCGGGCACCTCGTCGGGGAGCTCGTCGGCCGGGATCTCGACCACGTGCGCGCCGCTCGAGCACCAGCGGCACGCCACGTCCTCGACGACCTCGGACAGCACCTCGGCATCCTCCACCGACAGGTCGCCACCGACGCTGTAGTGGTGGAACGCCCGGGTGCGCCGGGTGGTGGTCACGTCGAATCGGGTGAGGTTGCCGCACGCGGTGCAGCGGTAGCGCGTGGGAGGTGGCACCGGGTCCGTCACGGGCGGGATCCTACCGCCGCCCGGCGGACGGGGATGCTTGACCACCGAACACCTGTTCGCCAGACTCGCCCCGTGCACGCGACCGTCCGGCAGGGCTCCTTCGACGACCTGGGCACGCCGCTGTCCGAGGTCACCTTCGTGGTCGTCGACCTCGAGACCACCGGCGGCTCCCCCGGCACCGACGCCATCACCGAGGTCGGTGCGGTCAAGCTCCGCGGCGGCACGTGCCTGGGCACGTTCGGCACCCTCGTGAACCCCGGCAGGGCGATCCCGCCCACGATCACCGTGCTCACCGGCATCACCGGGTCGATGGTGCTGCGGGCGCCCCGGATCGAGGGTGTGCTCGCGTCCCTCGTGGAGTTCGTGGGCGACGCGGTCGTGGTGGGCCACAACGTGCGCTTCGACGTCGGGTTCCTGCAGGCCGCGCTCGAGCGGGCGGGTCGGCCGCCCCTCGAGAACCCCACGCTGGACACGGTGGCGCTCGCCCGGCGCCTGCTGCGCGACGAGGTGCCGGACTGCAAGCTCGGTACCCTCGCCGAGCGGCTGCGCCTCGCGCACCGGCCCTCGCACCGGGCACTCGACGACGCGCTCGCCACGGCGGACCTCCTGCACGTGTTGCTGGAGCGGGCCGGTTCGCTCGGCGTGACCGGCCTCGACGACCTCCGCAGCCTGCCGTCGATGGCCGGCCACCCCGAAGCGGCCAAGCTGCGCCTCACCGACCGGCTGCCCCGGCGCCCCGGGATCTACCTGTTCCGCGACCGGCGCGGCCGCGTGCTCTACGTGGGCAAGGCCACCAATCTGCGCAGCCGGGTGCGGAGCTACTTCTCCACCGACGAACGGCGGAAGGTCGGCGCGCTGCTCCGGGAGACCGAGCGGGTGGACCACAAGGTGTGTCCGTCCACGCTGGAGGCGTCGGTGCTCGAGGCCCGCCTGATCCGCACCCTCACCCCGCCGTACAACAGCGTGGGCACCCGGTGGTCACGCCGGCCGTACCTGAAGCTCACCCTCGACGAAGCGTGGCCACGCCTCTCGGTCGTACGGTCCGTGCGACCCGACGCCGGCCTCTACCTGGGCCCGCTGGGCTCCACCGCCGTGGCCCGCACGGTGGCCGAGGCGGTCGAGTCGGTGGTGCCCCTGCGCCGGTGCACCCAGCCGGTGCGGGCCAACGCCACCCGCAGCGGCCCCTGCGCGGCCGCGCAACTCGGCGTGGCCACGTGCCCGTGCGCCGGCGGGGCGGACCCCGAGCAGTACGCCGCACACGTCCGCCGGGCGGTCGCGGGCCTGACGGACCGGCCCGAGCTGCTGCTCGACCCGTTGCGCGAGCGCATGGAGGTCCTCGCCCGCGACGAGCGGTTCGAGGAGGCGGCGCTGACCCGCGACCGCCTCGCCGCGCTCTCCGGCGCCCTGCGTCGCCAGCAGCGTGTGGGGCGCTTGGCGGCCACTCCGCGCCTGGTCGTGCAGGTCGACGGCGGCGAGTGGGCCGAGCTCCGCCATGGCGTGCTGTGGCGGATGTGGACCGACCGCGGGGCGCCGGCGCGGCGGGTGGAGATGCCGCCCGAGGAGCTCCCCGCCCCCGATGCCCCGGTCAGCCGGGAGCTGGCCGACGAGCTGGCCTGCGTGGCGTCCTGGCTGGACCGCCACGCGGCGTCCGTCCGACTGGAGCTGAGCGAGGTGCCGCTGAGCTCGCCGCTCCCCCGCCTGGACGACTTCCGGCCGCTCAGGGCCCCTCGGCGCCCTGCACGAGGGCGCGGCTGACCGCCACGAGCTCGCCCAGGGTGCGGGCCGCCGCGCCGGTGTCGACCGCTGACGCGGCCCGCCCGAGCCCGTCGGCGAGGTCCGTGGCCACACCGGCGACCACGAGCCCGGCCGCGGCGTTGAGCAGCACCATGTCGCGCAGCGGGCCGGGCTGCCCGGCGAGCACGTCCTCGGCCACGCGGGCGTTGTCGGCCGGATCGCCCACGGCGAGCGAACCCACGTCGACCCGGGCCAGGCCGAGCTCCTCCGGGGTCACCTCGCTCCGCGGGAGCACCACCCCGTCGACCACCTCGACCACGAGGGTGGGGCCGGTCGTCGTGAGCTCGTCGAGGCCGTCGAGGCCGTGCACCACCCATGCCCGCGGCACGCCGCGGCGGGCGAGCACGTCGGCGAGCAGGTCCACGCGGCCGGCATCGGCCACACCGAGCACCACCCGACCCACCCGACCGGGGTGCGAGAGCGGGCCGAGCAGGTTGAACACGGTCGGCACGCCCAGTTCGGCCCGAACCGGCGCGGCGTGGCGCATCGCCGGGTGGAACATGCGGGCGAACGCGAACCCGACCCCGGCCTCGGCCACGCACCGGGCCACCCCCGGGCCGTCGAGGTCCACCTCCACCCCGAGCGCCTCGAGCAGGTCGGTGCTGCCGGAGGTGGACGACGCCTTGCGGTTGCCGTGCTTGCACACGACCGCACCGGCGGCCGCGGCCACGATCGACGCCATCGTCGACACGTTGAACGCCCGACCCCCGAGCGTGGTGGAGCCACCGGTGCCGACGATGTCGAGGGTGGCGGCCGGGTCGGCCAGCTCGAGGGGCGCCGCGGCGTCGAGCATCGCGGCCACGAACCCGTCCACCTCGCCGGCGGTCTCCCCCTTGGCCCGCAGCGCCACGAGGAGGGCCGCGGTCTGCGCCGGCGTCGCCTCCCCGGCGAGCACTCGTTCGAGCGCGCCGGTGGCCTCGGCCGGCTCGAGGTCGTGGCCGGCGAGGAGCCGGCCGAGCACGCCGGGCCAGGCCCCGGCCTCGGCGAAGGCCCCCACGGAGGTCCTAGACCGCCCCGGCGTTGGCCAGGGCCCGCTGGCGGCGACGGCGGCGGATGATGCGCTGGCGCTCCCGCTCGGTGGCCCCGCCCCAGACGCCGTTGTGCTCACGGCGATCGATGGCGTGCTCCAGGCACTCCTCCTGGACCGGACAGGCGGCGCACACCGCCTTGGCGATCTCCGCCTCCTCGTCCGTGGCCGGGTAGAAGATCAGCGGGTCGAGGCCTCGGCAGGCGGCCTGTGTCGACCAGTCCGGTTCCATGGCGGGCGATTCTGCCGAGGCCGCCCGGTCATGTCCAAGCGAGATGCGGCGCGCCTGACTCCCGTTCAGGTGTTCCCGGGCGCCGCCGTCAGATCCGGGCGGTGTTGACGCCGGCTGCCAGCCACGTGGCGGGGGCGGCCCGGGTCAGGGCGATGTCCTCCACCACCTGGACCTCGGAACGGAGATCGGTCAGCTCACCGGTGAACCGGTCGAGGGCACCCTGGTTCGGGATGATCGTGCTCAACTCGGTGAACGCGGCCAGCACGTAGGTCCGGGCGGCGGTGGCGGCCACGTGCTGCGGCCGCTCGACCATCTCGCCGAGGTACGCGACCCGGCTCACCGCGGCACTGTCGAGCCGCTGGACCGCGGCGTCGAGCTCCGCGCTGGTCGGGCTGGCGCCGAGGACCCGGGCGTACACGGTGCGGACGAAGTCCGCGGTCGCGAGAGCGCCGAAGGTGGTGCGGAACTCCGTGCTCGCGGCGAGCGCCTTCTGCAGTCCGGACATGTCGCCGGCGGTCACCGACGGCGTCCACGTGTCGACGAACGCCCGGGTGGGCATCCGCCCGAGGGCGGCCAGGGTGAGCCGGGTGAGGCGGCCCGACGCGGACTCGACCCGATCGACCCGGGCCTTGAGACGCGCCGAGACGTCACCGGTGAGGCCCACAAGATCCTTGCCCGGCAGGGCGTCCGGGTCCTGGTTGACCACCACACCGCCGGCCGAGATCTGCCGGGGCGCCACCACCGGCGACGCGATCCGCCCGACGAACGGCAACCGCACCGCGAAACTACGGGGCAACGCGACCTGCGGCACGGCGTTCGTCGAGATCGGCGTCGCGAGGACGGTGTAGGTGATCAGCGGCCCCAACCAGGTGATCCGGGCGTCGCCGATCGACGTGACCGGCGCCGTCGCGCAGTAGAAGCGGGCGTACGTGGTCCCCACGAACGCCTCCGCCGGGATCGTCGTGGTCCAGAACAACGCGCCATCGCCACGCGTCGAGGTGGCCAGATACTGCTGCAGGTCCGTCGGCGTGGACGCCGCAGCGGGGTCACGCTCCGCGCTACCGAACCCACCCCACTGCCCGCCGCTCGCAGCACACGCAGCCCCGTACACCTTCACCGTGTTGCCCTTGCCCGCCGACGTGGCATACGCCGGCGCGTACGTCACCGGATTGGACGAGCTGTTGACGGTGATGCTGCGAGACACGTTGCCGGGCACGTGCACGCTGCTGCCGGAGTAGTCGGCACGGAGCGTGAGCGTCCCGGTCCCCAGCATCACGATCTGACCGGCATTGGCGCCGGCGCACTCGGCCTCGTCCGCGTTGCGCTGCGCCAGCACGCAGGGCTTCACCTCGGCGAACGACGTGGTCCGGCCCGACGTCGTCACCGAGAACGTGACGGTCCCGGTCGGGACCCGGTTCCCGGCCTGGTTGTCGTCGACGATCACGCTGCACGTGGTGGTGGTGCCCACGGTGACCGTGGTCGGGGAGCAACTGATCGTCACGTTCACACGGCGGGTGCCGGTCTGGGCCCCGGCCGGCCGGGCGGGTCCCACCACGACCACCAGGGTCGTGGCGACGAGGGCGACTGCGGAGAACAGTGTCGAGGTGCGGATGAGGCGGCGCACGGGGGATGGCTCCTGGTTCACGACCGGGGTGAGGGTCATCCCGGCGAGCACGCAAGGTGACGGGCCATCCTCAAGAAGTCATCAGGACGAACCTCAAGAAGCGCCCGACGTGGAGAACGTCACAGGCCGGACGACCCTTGCCACGGCAGGCGAGCGGGTGGTTTCACCCAGCCACGGACCGAACGTCGCTCAGGTACCACTCCCCGCGTTCAGCAGAACACCATCTCCGGTTTCGCCAGTCAACCGATCGGGACGGTCAGGCGTCGGGGCCCAGGTCGCGCCGCAGCTCACCGATGGTCGCGTCACCGAGGGACACCGCCTCCAGGTAGTCCGGGTGGTCGCACACGAGCTCCACCGGACCGGTCCCCCAGTCGGCGACCTCCTCGGGGGTGAAGGACCAGGCCACGTAGTGCACCGCGGCCGTCGCCTCCTCCCGGGTGAGCTGGGCCTCGTGGCCGGCCTCCGGGATGCACCGCACCTCGTGACCGCCGAACCGCAGGACCAGGGACCGCTCGATCCCCACCAGCTTGGGCAGCCATTCCCGCATCTGGTCGTCGGTCCGCAGCTCGAGGAACAGCGTGGCCGACAGGTGGCCGGGCTCCGGGATCAGCGGGTTGTAGACGGCGAGCTCGGTGAGGATCCCCTCGTCGGTGACGGTCCGTTCCACGCGGGCCATCTCCTGGATCTGGAACCGGATGGTGTCGCGGTTCTCGAACACGAGGGTCAGGAAGAGTCCGAGGTGCACGCGCCGGCGCCGCTTCAGCTCGATGATCCGGGCCCGGAACTCCTCGCGCTCGCGCTCGTAGGCGCGGGCGTCCGCGATGTCGTCCAGGGTCAGCCGACGGTCGCCCACCGCTCAGTCCTCCGGCAGGCCGTAGGCCCGGGCCACGAGCGACAGCGGGTGCACGGGGAGGCGACCCGTCTCGAGCACGATGCCGCCGTTGGCCAGCGAGCAGTCGCCCGCCACGGCCTCGCTGTCGGCCTTCTCGATCGCCGCCGCCATCTTCTTCGCGACCTTGCGGCTCATCTCGAGGTTCTCCTCCCGGAGCCCCCAGGTGCCGTCGATCGCCGAACACTCGGCGACCAGCGTGATCTTGGTGCCGGTCAGCTTGATGAGGTCGCGGCTCTTCAGCCCCACGTTCTGGGCCCGCAGGTGACAGGGAGCGTGGTAGGTCGTGGTCTCGGGCACCGGGCCGGTGAAGTCACGGTCGAGGCCCTCGCCGCCGGCGTCCTTGCGCTCCTTGTGCACCTTCATCAGGTACTCGCACGCGTCGAACGTGTGCTCCGCCACGAGCTCCGCGTCCGGCCCGCCCACGTAGTCGCGATAGTCGTTCTTGAGCACGTAGCCGCACGTGGGCTGCGGGACCACCACCGCCGGGTCACCGCCACGGCCCCGCTCGGTGCGGATCCACCCGGCCAGGGTGGCGATGTTCTTCCGCGCCGCGGCCACGAATCCCTCGACATCACCCTGGTGGAGGACCGGCGCACCGCAGCACACCTGACCCTCGGGCAGGTCGCAGGCGATCCCGTTGCGTTCGTAGACCTGCACGAGGTCCTTGCCGACCCGGGTGTCCTGGTACTCCACGAGGCAGGTCGGGAACACCGCCACGCGCCCCTGCGGCTCGGCCGGCGCGGAGCGGCCGCGATTCCGGAACCACGTGGAGAAGCGGGTGCGGGCGAACGGCGGCAGCACGCGTTCCGCAGCGATGCCGACGGTGCGCTCCATGAGCTCGCGGGGGCCCGACCCGGGCGTGCCGATCAGCCGGTTCGCGAGCGGCGCCACCGCTGAGCCCACCCTGCCGCTGAGGTCGGTCTTCCCGAGCGCCGCGTCGGTGAGGCGCTCCTTGAGGCCCCGGGAGCGGGTCTTGTGCAGCACCTGCTCGGCCCGCATCATCAGCCGCGGGAAGTCGAGTTCCCACTCGCTCTGGCCCGGGATGTACGGGCAGTTGATGTAGCAGAGCTTGCACTGGAAGCACTCGTCGACCACCTGGTCCTGCTGGGCCGGGGTCATGTTCGCCGAGTCCTGGGCCGGGTCCGCGTCGACGTACTCGAACAGCGTCGGGAAGGCCGTGCAGAACTTGAAGCAGAGGCGACACCCGTGGCACAGGTCGTAGACGCGGTCGAGCTCGGTGCGCAGGTCCGCCTCGTCGAAGTACTTGGGGTGGAACGGGTCGTAGGTGGTGGTCACGGCTGCTCCGGCGGGGTCACGGGCTCAGTGGGTCGGGGCGTCAGCGGGTCGGCGCGCCAGCGGGGTCGGGACGGCAGCGGGGCCGGGCCGGACGCGCCGCTGGACAGCGGCGCGCCGGACCCGGCCCCGGCACCGGTTCGGGTTCAGCTGAGGGACTCGAGGCCCTCGCTGAAGCGGCCGGCGTGGGACTTCTCGGCCCGGGCCAGCGTCTCGAGCCACTCCGCGATCTCGTCGAAGCCCTCGTCGCGGGCGGTGGCGGCGAAGCCCGGGTACATCTGGGTGTACTCGTAGGTCTCACCCGCGATCGCGGACTTCAGGTTGTCCTCGGTGGGGCCGACGGGCTCGCCGGTGGCGGGATCGCCCACCTCGGCGAGGAAGTCGAAGTGGCCGAAGGCGTGACCGGTCTCACCCTCCGCCACGGAGCGGAACAGTGCGGCGACGTCGGGGTAGCCCTCGACGTCGGCCTTCTGCGCGAAGTAGAGGTAACGGCGGTTGGCCTGGCTCTCGCCGGCGAACGCCTCCTTCAGGTTCTCCTCGGTCTTGGTGCCCTTCAGGCTCGGCATGGTGATGGCCTTTCGTGTCGTCGTCTGGCACGGGATGTTCCGGCGGGTCAACCGCCGGGACCGGGGATCCGTTCCCGCAGCCGCGACCCTATCCACCCCCCGGAGAGGTCGGGGCCCGCGGCGACGCCGTAACCTGCAGGGGTGACCCCCCGACCGTTCGTCCGATCCGCCTCGCTCGAGGCGCTCCGCAACGACACCTTCGACCTCGTGGTGGTGGGCGGTGGCATCACCGGCGCCGGTGTCGTGCTCGACGCCGCGGCCCGCGGGATGCACGCGGCCCTCATCGAGCGTGACGACTTCGCCTCGGGCACGTCGTCGAAGTCCTCCAAGCTCGTCCACGGCGGCCTCCGGTACCTGCAGCAGGGCGAGGTCGGTCTGGTCTACGAGGCTCTGGCCGAGCGTCAGCGCCTGCTCCGCAACGCGCCGCACCTGGTGAAGACCCTGCCGTTCCTCATCCCGATGTTCGGCAAGGGCGGCGTGATCCCGGCGAAGATCTCCCGCCTGCTCGGCGCGGCGATGTGGGGCTACGACCTCACCGGCGGCTGGCGGGTTGGCAAGCTCCACCAGCGCCTCGACCACGACGAGGCGCTGTCCTACATGCCGACGCTGCCCACCGAGCGGCTCGTCTCCGCGTACCTCTACTACGACGCCGCCGCCGACGACGCCCGGTTGGTGCTGACGGTGCTGCGCACCGCGGCGCTCGAGCACGGCGCAGTGGTGGCCAACCGGGTGGCCGCGGTGGGCATCACCAAGGACCCAGCGGGACGGGCCGACGGCATCGAGGTGGAGGCCGACGGCGAACGCTTCACGGTGCGCACCCGCGCCGTGGTGAACGCCGCGGGGGTGTGGTCCGACGACGTGCGCACCTTCGACGAGGGGGTCGACCCCGATTCGATCCGCCCCGCGAAGGGCATCCACCTCACGGTGCCGTGGGACAAGGTTCGCAACCAGATCGCCGCGGTCGTGCCGGTGCCCGGGGACCGCCGCTCGGTGTTCGTGGTGCCCAACGGCCGCTTCACGTACATCGGCACCACCGACACCGACTACGACGGCCCGGTCGACGACCCGCAGTGCACCCCCGAGGACGTCGAGTACCTCCTCGGCGCCATCAACTTCTCGTGCACCTCGGAGATCACCGTCGACGACGTGGTCGGCACGTGGGCCGGGCTCCGTCCGCTGGTGAAGTCGGCCGCCTCGGGCCGCACCGCGGACCTGTCACGGCGCCACAAGGTGGCCCGCTCGGCCTCCGGCGTGGTCACGATCACCGGCGGCAAGCTCACGACCTACCGGGAGATGGCGGCCGACACGGTCGACGAGGTGATCGAGTCGGTGCTCGCCGACCGACCCGGCTACGACGGCTACGGCTCCAGCACCACCAAGCGGCTCGCCCTGCGGGGTGCGGCCGGTTACGACACGCTCGGCCGCGCTGCGGACGCGTTCCCGGAGGTGCCCCTCGGGCTCGTGCAGCACCTCGGCGACCGCTACGGCGGCGAGGCCCGGGTGCTCATGGCCGCGATCCAGGACGATTCGTCGCTCGCGGAACCGCTGGTGCCCGGGTTGCCGTACGTGCGCGCCGAGGCCCTCTTCGCGGTGCGCCACGAGATGGCCGGCAGCGTCGACGACGTGCTCAGCCGTCGCACACGGTCCCGGCTCCTGGGCCGCGATGACTCGGCGCTCGCCGCCGCCGAGGTGGGCCGCCTCATCGGCGAGGAGCTCGGCTGGGGAGCGAAGGACCTCGACCGCTCGGTCGAGGAGTACCAGCGCGACACCACCCACGAGCGCACTGCGGCCTCACTGCCGGAGACCCACCTCGAGACCCTGCTGGGGGCGTGAGCCCCGCTCGTCGACCCGGCCCCGGAGATCCGGGGCCGATCAGTAGCCGGAACTCGACGAGCCCCCGGCGGCGATCACGAGGATGATGTAGCCGATCGCGAGCGCGATGCTGATCGCCCCGAGCACGATGCCGGCGATCGCCTGACCCTTTCCGGTACCGCCCAGCTCGTTGGACTTCCTGAGCCCGAGGATCCCGAGCACGAGCGCCGGGATCCCGGTGAGGCATCCGAAGCACAGGATGAGGATCCCGCACACGAGCGCCGCGACGGCGAGGCCGTTGCTCTGCGACTGCACCGGCGCGCCGGTGTACACCGAGGCCGGGGTGAACCCGCCCGGCGGCGGCGGCGTGAACTGGCCGGGCGCCGGCGGCGACCCCCACGGGGCCGCACCGGGCGCGGGAGCACCGGGAGCAGGCGCACCGGCCGGCGGGGGAAAGGAGCCGGGGGGCGGGGCCGCAGGTGGCGGGCCGGCCGGTGGCGGGCCGGCCGGTGGCGGGGTGGCACCCGGCGGCGGGACCTGGGGCGGGGGCGGCACGGATCCCGGCGGGGGCGGGAAGCCGGCACCTCCTTCGCCGGGTGGCGGGGGCGGCGGAGGTGGGGCGTCGCTCATGGCCCGACGGTAGCGTCCCCCGACGTATGGAGAACGGACCCGGTGCCCCCACCCCACCCATCGACATCGCCGGCGGCGCGGCCGCAGCCGTGGCCCGCCCGGGACCGGCCCGGGTGGAGGTGGGCGACGACCTGCTCGCACGGCTCCGTTCGGTGTGCGTGGAGGTCACCGACGACCCCGCCGTGGTCGGCGCCGCGTCGCAGGACTGGTGGCCGCTCGCGATGACCTGGGCGCTCGAGGGGCAGCTCGCGGGGCGGGGCGCGGTCGTCGCCCGGCCCGGCACGCCGGAGGAGGTGGCCGCGGTGCTCGCGGCCTGCGACGACGCCCGGGTGCCCGTCACCGCCGCGGCCGGCCGCTCCGGCGTGTGCGGCGCGTCGGTGCCCGTGCACGGCGGCGTGGTGCTCGACCTGTGCGGACTGACCGGCATCCGTGACGTGGACGACCGGTCACTGCTGGTCGACGTGCTGCCCGGCACCTTCGGGGACCGCTTCGAGGACGAGCTGCGCCGTGAGCACGGCCTCACCTGCGGCCACTGGCCGCAGTCGATGACGCTGTCCACGGTCGGCGGATGGTTGGCCTGCCGTGGCGCCGGCCAGATGTCGACCCGCTACGGCAAGATCGAGGACATCGTCGTCGGCCTCGACGTGGCGCTCGCCGACGGCCGCACGATCACCACCGGCGGCCACCCCCGGCAGGCCACCGGACCGGACCTCACACAGCTGTTCGTGGGTTCGGAGGGCACCCTGGGCATCATCACGGGCGCCCGGCTCGCCGCGCACCCGGTGCCCGATCACGAGCGGCGCGGCGCGTGGAGCTTCGCGTCGTTCACCGACGGCCTCGACGCGTGCCGCCGGATCCTGCGGCGGGGCGCCACGCCCGCGGTGCTCCGGCTGTACGACGGCGTGGAATCGGACCGCAACTACCACGTGGGCACCGATCGCAACGTGCTGCTCGTGCTCGACGAGGGCGACCCCGCCGTGGTCGACGGGATGTGGCAGGTCGTGGAGTCCGAGTGCGCCGCCGCCGAGCCGCTCGACGTGGAACTGGTCGAGCACTGGATGCACAAGCGCAACGACGTGGCCGCACTCGAGTCGCTCATCTCCGCCGGGTTCGTGGTGGACACCATGGAGATCTCCGGGCCCTGGTCGGCGCTGCCCGGCGCCTACCACGCCGCGGTCGACGCGATCGCCGCGGTGCCCGGGGCCCTCGCCGCCTCCGCCCACTGCAGCCACAGCTACCTCGACGGCGCGTGCCTCTACTTCACCTTCGCCGGCCGCCCCGGCGACGGCGACGCCGCCCCGGAGGAGAAGGACCGCTTCTACCGGGCCGCCTGGGACGCCGGGACGCGCGCGGTGCTCGGCGCGGGCGGATCGCTGTCGCACCACCACGGTGTGGGCCTGAACCGCGCCCGTTTCATGGGCGAGGCGCTCGGCGGGGGCCTCGACGTGCTCGCCGGGGTGAAGGCGGCGCTCGACCCCAACGGCATCCTCAACCCGTCCAAGCTCGGGCTGCCGTCGCCGTTCGGTCCGGTCGAGCTGGTCTGAGGCCGTGCAGCCGCAACTCCGCGACCTCCCCGCGCTGCCGCCCGGCGCCGCGGTGTGGCGGGGCACCCTCACCGCGCTCGTGGTGGCACTGCCCGCCGCGCTGCTCAACCAGTTCGTGTTCGACGAGCCGCCGATGGCGCAACTGCTCTGGTTGCTGATCCTCTTCGGTGCCGCAGCCGGAGGCTGGGCCGTGATCCGCCTCTCCCCCACCGCCCGGCTTCCCCACGCCGCCGCGGCCGGGGCGCTCGCCTACGTGATCGTCCAGACCCTCGGGATCCTGCGGCGGATCGGCGCCGGCGAGTCCATCTCGTGGGCGGCCTACCCGTTCCTCGCCGTGTTCATGGCCGTGGTCGCGATGCTCGGCGGCATGTACGCCCGTCGGACCACCCGTCGCTACGCTCCCGACGAGTGAGCATCCTGGTCATCGACCTCGGCACCAGCTCGGTGCGGGCCGCCGTGGTGCACCCCGACGCGACCGTCACCCACGAGGTCCGCCGCCACACGCTGCCCGACTCCCCCGTCCCGGGCCTCGTCGAGTTCGACGCCGCCGCGTACGGCGCCGCGGCCATGGCGTGCGCCCGGGAGGCCCTCGCCGCCCACGGGCCGGTGGAGGCGGTGGGCATCACCAACCAGCGGGCCTCCACGATCGTGTGGGACCGCGCCACCGGTGAACCGGTGGCGCCGGCCCAGGGCTGGCAGGACCTGCGCACCGTGGGCGACTGCCTCGTGCTCAACGCCGAGGGGTTCCGCCAGGCGCCGAACCTGTCGGCGACGAAGCTGGCCAACATCCTCGACGCGGTCGACCCCGACCGGACCCGGGACCTGTGCTTCGGCACGCCCGACTCCTGGCTCGTGTGGCTGCTCACCGAGGGCGCGCACCACGTGTCGGACAACTCCAACGCCGCGGTGTGGGGCCTGATGACCGCGGAGGCCACGCACTTCGACCCCACGGTGCTCGAACGGCTCCGCATCCCGGCGGCGTGCCTGCCGCGGGTGGTCGACTCCACGGGCGTCGTGGCAGCGGCCACCGCGCTCGAGGGCGCACCGCCGATCGCCGGCATCGCGGGCGACCAGATGGCGTCCCTCATCGGCCAGGGCTGCGTGCGCCCCGGCCTCGCCAAGATCACCTTCGGCACCGGCGGCATGCTCGACGTCTGCCTCGGGCCCGACCGACCACGGTTCACCACCCGCGGCGGGGGCGGCACCTTCCCGATCGTCTGCTGGCGGCGTGACGACGCGATCACCTGGGGGGTGGAGGGGATCATGCTGTCGGCCGGCACGAACGTTGAGTGGCTGCGCGACGACCTGGGCCTCATCGCCACCTCCGACGAGTCCGCGGACGTGGCCGCGTCGGTGCCCGACACCGACGGAGTGGTGTACGTGCCGGCACTCCTCGGCTTGGGCACCCCGCGATGGGACTACGGGGCCCGGGGCGCGCTGCTCGGCCTCACCCGGGGGTCGACCGCGGCCCACGTGGTGCGGGCGGTGCTCGAGGGGGTGGCCGAGCGCGGCGCCGACCTGGTGGAGGCCGCCGAGGCCGACACCGGCCTGGCGCTCGGCGACCTCCGCATCGACGGCGGCATGGCCGCGAACCCGGTCTTCGTGCAGCACCTCGCGGACGCGACCGGACGGGCCGTGGAGGTCGCGCCGGTGCAGGAGGCCACGACCCTCGGCGCCGGCTTCCTGGCCGGGCTCGCGATCGGCACCTGGGGCGGCTGGGACGACGTGGCGGCCACCTGGCGGCCGGCCCGGCGGGTGGAGCCCGGCGAACCGACCGACCGCGACCGCTGGAGCGACGCGGTCGACCGCGCGGCGCGCTGGTACGGCGACCTCAGCGACCTGGACTTCTGAAGGTGACGCCGACGGCCTCCGGCGGGCCCGCCATCCCCGGGGCGTCGCTCCTGGTGGCGGGCCACCACACCGACGGCCCCTCGTGGGACGACGTCCGCGCCGCCCGCGACACCGGCCACGTCCTCTGGCTGGA
Source organism: Microthrixaceae bacterium (assembly GCA_049316905.1). Classification (GTDB taxonomy): domain Bacteria; phylum Actinomycetota; class Acidimicrobiia; order Acidimicrobiales; family Microtrichaceae; genus CAIPVR01. The sequence continues at coordinate 27,709 of JBMOJH010000024.1, forward strand.
CCTCGAGCGGCCCACCACCGACGACCTCCGCGAGCTCGCCGCCACCTTCGGCCTGCACGACGAGACCGTGGTCGACTCGGGCGCCTTCAACCAACGCACCCGCCTCAGCGAGTACGACGGCTACGTCGTGGTGGTGGCCTACGGCGTGGCCGCCGACGACGAGACGCTGCAGGAACTGCACGTGTACGTGCTGCCGCACGCGCTCATCACGGTCCGGCGCGAGGACATCACCGAGATCACCGCCCTGCACGACCGCGACATGGTCGTGACCGAGCACACGACCGTGCCGGCGCTGCTGTCGCGGGTGCTCTCGACGCTGATCGGCACGTTCGCCGGTGCGCTCGAGCAGGTCGACGACGCGCTCACGGAGTTGGAGCAGGCGATCCTGGACTCCCCCGCACCGGACCAGCTGCAACAGCTGATGACGCTGCGCCGGCGCGTCAACCGGTTCCGCCGCGCGGTGGACCCGGCCCGTGACCTGGTGGGCGCCGGTCGCTTCGTGGTGGTCGACACGCTCGAGGACCTCTCGGACGACACGCGGCGCCACCTTCGGGACCTGGCGATCGACCTCGCGTACATCGGCGACCAGCTCGAGGCGGAGCGGGACCGGCTGCAGGGCGTCATGGACGTCTACATGAACGAGCTCAACAACCGGCAGAACAAGATCATGAAGCAGCTGGCCGCCGTCTCCACGATCTTCCTGCCGCTCACCTTCCTCACCGGCTACTTCGGGATGAACTTCGCCGCGATGGTGAAGGGGATCAACAGCCCGGCGGCCTACGGCGCCCTCGGCGTGGGCCTGCCGTTGGCGGCGGTCGCCGGAGCGATGTTCGTCCTGAAGCGCCGCGGCTGGTGGTGAGCCGGTACCGGCCTGCTACGGTGTGCCTCCGGTCACCGCGGCGATCCGGTGGCCATGGGGCAACTCCTCGGGGGGAGATGAGATGACGATTCGGCGGATGATCCCGCTCGCGCTCGCTGCGGGCCTGTTCGTGCTCGGGGCCTGTTCCCCGATGCCGGGCACCGGCACCACGACGACGACCACCACGACCGTTCCGTCACCCTGGCCCGGGGCGGCCTGCCTCGACGGGGCGGGCAACGACGGCGCGGCGGCGCCGGACCTGCTGTTCAACGGCACCCCGAACCAGCGCGGCAACGCCACGTTCTTCCTCACCTACCTCAACGGGACGTTCTCGCTGAGCGGCAACGGCACCTGCGGCGGGCTGCCGGCGGGAGCGATCACCGTCGTGCGGGCCGCCTCGAAGTCGGCCGCCGACGCGCTCTGCGTGAGCCTGAACTCCGGCACCACCGCCACGAGCTTCACCGGCTCGCCGTGGACGCTCCCGTCCGACGCCTGGTCCTGCGACCAGACCATCTCGCTCTGACGGTCCCGCCATCGGGTTCCGGGGACCACCTCCGCGGGCCCGACGTCCACTCGCCGCAGGCCGGAGTGCCACACTGGGTCGGCTGGTGAGTCGACCGGGTGACCGCGGCGCACCGCCTCCGGGTGGCGCGTCGAGGAAGGTCGGGACTCCGCAGGGCAGGGTGCTGGCGAGAGCCAGGTCGGGGCGACCTGACGGACAGGGCAACAGAGAACAGACCGCCGATGGCCGGGTCCGCCCGGCACAGGCAAGGGTGAAACGGTGCGGTAAGGGCGCACCAGCGTCGGGGGTGACCCCGGCGGCTCGGCAACCCCCACCCGGAGCAAGGCCGAGCAGAGGGCACGGGCGGCCCGTCCGCCCCGTCAGGGGCAGCCCTCGGGTAGGCCGCAGAGATGGATGGTCACCGAACCGGACGCCCGCGAGGGCCCGGGGAACAGAATCCCGCCTACAGGTCGGCTCACCAGCACCACCGACCGTTCGTCCGCCTCCGGGAATTGGTGCCGGAGGCGACAGTTGGTGTCGGAATCGGCACCAATAGCGGTGGCGGGTCGGCTCAGTCGGGTCGGGCGCGCTGGCGGTAGGCGAGCAGCATCAGTTCGGCGTCGCTCCAGGCCACGTCCTTCGGGAGCAACGACTCCGCCGCGGCGTGACACCCCCGCTTGGTGGTGGCCAGCGCCAGTTCGTCCATCGCCAGGAGGCGGTCGACCACCCGATCGGTGGCGGCGGCCAGCTCGTCGTCGGGGTGCACCTGGTTCAGAAGGCCCCACCGGAGCGCCTCCTCGGCCCCGAACCGGTCGCACAGCATCACGACCTCCCGGGTGCGGGCCGGCCCGAGCTCCCGCATGAGCCGTGGGATGCCCTGCCAGGTGAGCGGCATCCCCAGCTCCACCTCCGGCACGGAGAACCACGCCGAGGCGGCCGCGAGGCGAAGGTCGCAACAGGCCAGGAGCAGCACTCCCCCGCCCACGGCGAGCCCGTTCGCCACCCCCACGGTCACCTGCGGAAGGCGGTCCAGCAGCTCGCAGGTCCGCCCGCCGAGATGGGCCCGGGCCAGACGGTCCTGGTCGCCGACCGGCCGGCCGTCGCGCCGCGAGCCGAGCTCGGCGCCGGCGGAGAACGCCCGGCCCCGGCCGGTGAGGACCACCACCCGGGCGCGTACGTCGGTCTCGAGGTCGACGAGCACCGACTGCAGCTCGTCGTGCAGCTGCACGTCGAGGGCGTTGAGCTTGTCCGGGCGGTCGAGCGTGATCGTGACGAGGCCCTCCCGGGCGGGGTCACGCTCGACGGAGATGCGCGGTGTCGACATCGCCGGAGTCTGTCAGGACCGGCGCCGGTCGCGTCCGCTCAGGCGATGCGCATGCGGGTGCGCCGCTCCGGCTGCGACGTGGCGAGCCGTTCGGCGGACTTCCACGCCGCCCGGTAGTGGGCCCGCACCGCCTCCGCGCCGTCGTGCACCTCGCAGAGCGCGGTGGCCCCGGCGCCGTCGGCCCGGGGCAGGCCGGCGACGAGCAGCACCCGCTCGTCGCTCACCACGCACCGGTCCGAGAGCAGCTCGGCGGGGCCCACACGCAGACGCAGCTTCATGGGCCGTCCGCGCATCGAGCGCACCGCGCCGGCGAGGTCCTCGAGCTCGTCGTCGGACAGCCGGTCGCTCACGAGCACCCGGCTGACGGTGGTGTGGGACGCGACGTACTCGAGCTGGTCGCGACCGCAGTACGGGTCCACGAGCATCGGGCGGTGCAGGCCGGACATCCGGCCCACCACCCGGGCGAACGCAAGCTGGTCGCCCGAACGCAGGTCGGCGTCGAGCACCTCGAAGTCCGGCAGACCACCGGATCCGAGCAGCCCGAGCGCGTCGACCACGCGGCGACCGAGCACCGACGCGGTCAGCCCGTGCACCCCGGTCTCCTCGAGCAGGCCGCGGCGCACCAGCGAGGAGATGGCCCCCTCCCGGTACTCCGTGTCGCGACCGGCGAGGGCGTCGGCGACCGGGTCGTCGCCGGCGCCGCGGGGCTCGGAGACCCGTCGCAGCTCTCGGCGGGTGGGGGTGTGGCCCACGTCGGCCAAAAGGACCGCCCACACGAGGAGGCGGTGCGACTCGTCGTCGAGCAGCTCCACGGGGTTCACGCTAGAACCAGTCGGCCGCAGGACCCGAATCGTGAGCCGGTCCCGACCCGCTGGGCCGGATGACCCTCCCGACTGGTCCGGGCGGACCGTTCCGGTGGTCCGGGCGGACCTCGAGGTCTTCACAAGCCGGTGGGCCGGGCGGACACTCGATCCATGCCCGCCCCCTGCCCGACCCCCCTCCCCGCCGGGGACTCCGCGGCCCCGGAGTCCGGCCCACCGGCACAGGCGACCGCACCGGCCCCGACGCTGGTGGCCCGCACCCAGTGCCGGGCCATCACCGCCGCATTGCACCGCGGTCCGGTGGTCGGCCTCGACCACGATCCCGACAGCGGGACCTACCGACTGGTGGTCACGCTCCGCTGACGCCGGCCAGGTGCCCGGTCTCGTTGAACGAGCACAGGACCCGGCCACCGCCCGACACCCGGATCCGCGTGATGGACGCCGGGTCCACGTGCGTGCGCCAGGAGGAGTCCGGGCCGAGGCCCATCGCCCACGCAACCGCGGCCTTCAGCGGCGACACGTGCGTGACCACGACCACGACACCACCCGGACCCGCCTCCCGCTCGGCGTGCTCGGCCCACTCGGCGCAGGCGCCGTCGACGCGGTCGGCAACCTCCTGCAGGGTCTCCCCACCGGGCGGCCGGAACGCGGGATCCTCGCGCCAGGCCCGCCACACCTCCGGCGGAACGTCCGCGAGCGCCCGGCCGTCGAAGTCGCCGTAGTCGACCTCCACGAACCGCTCGTCCACCACCACCGGCTGGCCCAGCGCCGCGGCGGTGGCCCGGGTCCGCGCGAGGGGACTGCTCACCACCGCCACCAACTCGGCACCGGTGGCCGAGAGCCGCCCGCGGACGGCGGCGGCGAGCGCCGCGGCCTGGGCCTCGCCCAACGGGTCGAGCGGCACGTCGAGGCGACCGAGCAGGAGCCCCTTGGCGTTGGCGGCCGTGCGGCCGTGGCGGAGGACGACGAGCTCGCTCACCGACGCCGCCCTCCCGGCGCGGGCCCGCGCCCGGGGCCCATCACCGCCCGGTCCAGCTGGCCGGTGCGCAGGAACCGTGACCGACGGGCCGGGTCCTGCAACCCGAACCGCCGGTAGGCCCACACCCCGAGGACGATGCCGAGCACCTCGAGCACCACCGACCACAGGCCCCGCGACACCTCGGGCGCACCGCCCGGGCTGAACGTCCTCGACAGGAGCGGCCACCAGAACGTCTCGGTGAGGGTGAACGCACCGTCGAGCACGAGGTGCAGGTACATGCCGATCGGCAGACCGAGCCACCGGCGCCGCACCAGCCGCCGGCGCGATGTGGCCAGCATCACGACCACCAGCACCAGCGTGGGGGCGAGCAGCGTGTGCAGCGGACCGGCGCCGAACGGCACCTCGAGCACCGGCAGGACGGCACCCAGGGCGACGAGCCGGTAGTCCAGCATCGGGCTCTGGAACACCGCCCACGTGAGCACCACGCTGCCCACCGCGAACCAGATCAGCACGGCGTGAGCCCGACGAACACGGAGCGCGACCCGCTCAGCGGACCAGGATGCGGCCGCACTCGGGGCAGGTCACGAGCTCGTCGGCCGGGCGGGACCGCACGGCCTGGAGCTCCGCGGAGGGGATCTCGAGGTGGCAGCCCTCGCACCGGGCGCCGGTCAGGCGGGCGGCCCCGATCCCTCCGAGTCGCTCCCGCAGCGGCTCGTAGGCGCCGAGGATCTCCGCGGGCACCCCGGCCGCCGCCGCGTCCCGCAAGGCCGCGACCCGGGTGAGCTCGTCGTCGATCCCGCGGCGGGCCTCGGCCAGCCGCTCCAGCGCCGCCGCCCGCGACGCCTCCACCGCGGCGCGCTCGGTGTCGAGCACCTCGAGCTCCCCCGCCAGCGGCTCGGCCTCCTCCATGAGCTCGAGCGCCGAATCCTCGAGCTGGGACTGGCGGTCCTTCAGCAGGCGATGGTCGGCCTGGAACGCCTCGAGCTCCTTGTGGGCCACCACCGAACCGTCGTAGAGCTTGCGATCGACCTCGGCGGCCTTCTCCTCCACCGTGGCGGCCTCGTCCTCGAGGGCCTTCTGGCGCTGGCGGAGGTCGTGCAGCGCGGTGCGCAGCGGTGCGGTCCGCTGGTCGACGGCGGCGAGCGCCGCGTCGGCGGCCGCCACCTCGTCGAGCTCGGGCAGGTGGTCGCGACGGTGACGGAGCTGGTCGGCCTCGGTGTCGAGGGCCTGGACGGCGAGGAGGTCGTCGAGCTCGGGCACGTCAGGAACCTACCGGCACCGACGGCACGGCGCCGCCGCACCGGTCGCGTCGGCGACGGGCTCAGCCCGTCGAGTTGCCCCCACCGGTGCCGCCACCGGTCCCCGTCCCCGTACCACCACCGGTACCCGTGCCGGTGCCGGTACCGGTGCGACCCGACGGCGTGGTCGTGGCCGTGCCGCTGCGGGTACCCGTGGTGCCGGTGCCGGTCGTGCCGGTCCCGGTCGTGCGTCGGGTCGACGAGGACGACGAGGAGGAGGACGACGAGCCGTAACGGGTCCATGGATCCGGGACCGAGCGGGACGAACCCGTCCGCCGGGGTTCCGCGAACTGCTGGACGGGCGTGCCGTCGGTGTACGGCGCCATGAAGGAGCGCCACACCCGGGCGGCGGTCACGCCACCCTGCACCCGGCCACCCTCCATGTTGGAGTTGGCCGTCGGGTTGCCGATCCACACCGCGGTGGCGATCTGCGGGGTGAAGCCGATGAACCACACGTCGGTGTTCTTGCCACCCTCGAGCTCGGTGGTGCCCGTCTTGCCGGCCGCGGGACGGCCCTGCGGGAGCGACCCGCCGGCGTAGGTGCCGTCGGTGACCACCTTCTCCATGGCCAACACCGCCTGGCGGGCCACGTCCTCGGACACGACCTCCTGATTGGGGGCCTGGTACTCGAAGAGCACCCGTCCGGAGCGGTCCTCGACCTTCGAGACGAAGTGGGCGGGATTCCGGCGGCCGTCGTTGGCGATGGTCGCGTAGGCGTCCGCCATGTCGAGCGGCTTGACCAGCGCGTCACAGCCGATCGTGAAGCACGGGGGTCGCACGCCGTCGGGGTCGAGACCCGTGGGGCTGAGCCCGAGGTCCTCCGCGGTCTGCTTCACCTGGTCGAAGCCCACCGCCGCCTGGAGCCGCATGAACGCGCAGTTGTTGGACTCGGCGAGAGCCTGCGACAACGCCACCGACCCCTTCGTCGGGCAGTCCTGCGGATACGGCCCCGACTCCGTCACGCCCCACAGCTTCTTCAGGCTGTCGGGGGCCGGCGCCCCGGAGATCGAGCTGTTGACCGAGTAGCCCGCCCTGAGCGCGGCGACCAGCGTGAAGGGCTTGAAGCTCGAGCCCGACGAGCGCCCCGGATTGGGTGCGGCGATCTCCACCACGCCGCGGTCGGGGACCTCCGTGTCGCCCACCACGGCGCGCACCGCGCCGGTGGAGGGCTCGATCGCGGCCAGAGCGACCGCGGTCTCCGGGTTCGCGGCCTTCAGCGGGTTCGACGCCGCGGCCCTCTCGGCGAGGTCCTGGGCCCGCGGGTCGAGCGTGGTGGTGATGCGGAGCCCACCATTGAAGACGAGATAGCGGCGCAGCTCCTCGGTGGGGGCCAGCCAGGGTGCGTCGAGGAGTTCGTCGCGGATCTTCCGTTCGACGTAGTTGAGCTCCTGGGTCGTGACGCTCCGGGGCTCCACGAACGGACGGTCCGGCACCGGCAGGGCCTTGATGAACTCGCCCTCCTGGCGGGTGATCAGCTGCTCGTCCAGCATCCGGGTGACCACCTCCCCGCGGCGCTCCCGGGCCCGCTCGGGGAACCGGATGGGGTCGTCGCCGTTCGGGTTCTGGATCAACCCGGCGAGCACCGCGGCGTCCGCGTAGGTGATCGCGGCGGCGGGCTTCCCGAAGTACATGAGCGACGCCGACTGCATGCCGTACGCGCCGCGGCCCATGTAGACGGTGTTGAGGTACTGCTCGAGGATCCGGTCCTTGCACTGTTGCTTAGGGACCTCGGCGCAGAGCTGGTCCTCGAGCTGCACCGCGAGCGACGCCTCCTTCACCTTCCGGGTGAGGGAGCGCTCGTC
>JBMOJH010000025.1:0-35246 GCA_049316905.1 Microthrixaceae bacterium
GACCCTCCGGCCCGCATCCGGACGGAGGAGGCGCCATGACCGACCACTACGAGCTGTCCGCACCCGCGGCGCGGATCGGGCCCGAACCCGGTGGCCGCGGGGTGCCGGACGAACTCATCGTCCGGGCCTGGTGGGACCCCGTCCTCGCGACCCGGGGCCACGACCCGAGAAGCGCGTACGTGGAGCGTTTCTGGTTGGGCATCGTGGGACCCAGCACCGTCCTGCTCCTCCGGCGCTTCGCCCGGGGGCTCGAGGAGCAGCCCGGCGGGTTCCGCGCCTCGGCCACCGACACGGCCCGGGCCCTCGGGCTCGGCACGGGCACCGGTCGCAACGGCCCGCTGCACCGTACGATCGACCGGGCCTGCACGTTCGGGCTCGCCCGCCGCACCGGCGACCGGGAGGTGCACGTGCGCACCCACCTACCACCGCTCAACGCCCGGCAACTGGCCCGGTTGCCCACCGTCCTGCGCCGCAGCCACGAGCGGTGGATCACCGGCTCGGCAGGGGGAGCACCCGGGCCGCGGGCCGCATGAGCGGCCGACCGTGCGCGGTGCCCTGCGACGGGATCAGATCCGGTGGGCCTCGCACACCGGCTCACCGGCCGGCCGCACGTCATCCCGTGATGCCACCCGGCCGCACCGACACGCCCACCCGAGGCGCCGCGCCGGGTTGCCGCCCACGATCTCGTGGGGCTCCACGTCCTTCGTGACCACCGCGCCAGCGGCCACCACGGCCCACTCGCCGATCTCCACGCCGCACACCACGGTGGCGTTGGCACACACCGACGCCCCACGACGCACGGTGGTGGGCACGAGCACCCAGTCACGGTTGCGTGACCGCGGATACAGGTCGTTGGTGAACACGGCGCTCGGGCCGACGAACACGTCGTCCTCCAGCGTGACCCCCATGTAGACCGACACGTTGTTCTGGATGGTGACCCGGTCCCCGAGGACGGCGCCCTCGTCGACGTAGACGTTCTTCCCGAGCAGGCAGTCGGCACCGACCACGGCATCGGACCGCACGTGGGAGTGGCGCCAGACGGAGGTACCGGCCCCGACGGAGGCGCCGTCCTCCACGATGGCGAGTTCGTTGACGTAGTACGGGGAAGCGTCGTCCATTGGCCTCGGGCGCGGGCCGGACGTTCCGGCGCGCACGCCGAGGGTACCTAGCCGGCCGGCACGCGACGCAGCCCGGGGACCCGCGGCCACCGCCGTTCCATGGAGGGCCGTTCCACCAGGCGGAACAGGGCGTAGGACCCTGCCGCCACCGCGGGGACACCGACGACGAGCAGGACGAGGAACCTCCCCATCCGGGTCGAGGTGAGCGGATCGGCGACCCAGTACATGACGCCGAAGAAGATCGGGGCGTGGATGAGGTACACGCTGTAGGAGAACGACCCGAGGAGGACCATCGGGCCGGAGCCGAGAACCCCGGCCACCCCGGGAAGGGCCCCGCGGGCGAGCGAGTAGCAGAGCGACGCCACCAGGGCCCCCACCACGAGGTCCAGCAAGTAGAAATCGGCGACCATGAGGCGGTCGGGGGCCGTGAGGACGAACACAAACGCGACGGCGACCACTGCCGTGGAGACCCCCAGACCCAGCCCACGCCGCACCGCGTCGCCCGCAGGCCCATGGCGCACCACGCTGCGCCCGGCCACGAGGCCGAAGGTGAAGAGCACCAGGAACTGCGGCGTGAGGGTGCCGATCTTGCGCAGTGGCTCGACCTCGGAGGACAGGAGGAACAGCACCGTGACCGCAGCGGTCGTGGTGATCACCGTGACGGTCGGGCCCCAGCGCCGGACCGCCAGCAACAGCCCGGGGAACAGGAAGTAGAGATGCCACTCGAGCGCGATCGACCAGAACGCGCCGTTCGGCGTCTGCGCGCCGACGAGGTCCTGGAGGAGCAGGCCGTACACCACCACCGACCGCAGGCTGATCACGTCGAGTCGGCCGGTGAAGAGCACGAGCGCCACGAACGACAGGAACAACGCCACCCAGTACGTGGGGAGGATCCTCCAGGCCCGGCGCCGGATGAACTCGGCGGGGCCACCGGTGACCCGGTCGCCGTGGCGCGCCGGGACGAGGCTCAACGAGAACCCGCTCAGGACGATGAACACCGCCACGGCAACGTGGCCCCATCGCAGCCACCCCACCGCCGCCGGTCCCGTGTTGCGGGGGAAGCCGGGGAACGACTCGATCCACATGTGGTGCAGCACCACGTACCAGGCCGCGAGCGCCCGGATCCCGTCGAGGAAGAGGAAGCGCGTCGCGGGCCGGGTCGTGGGTTGTGTCGACACCGCGCTCCTTCCGTACCGCTTCCGGGTCCGCCGTGCCGGCACCGACGGGACGGGCGTGAGTGTGACGGACCGGCGAACGGGACTCAAGGGCCGGGCCGGGGACCCGGTCGTCCGACGAGGTGCTCGACACCGCTCACGTCCCGCAGACGGCGGGCCGGGTTCCCGACCCACACCTCGCCGGGCGGGATGTCCCGCAACACGACCGATCCGGCGCCCACCATCGCCCACTCACCGATGTTCACGCCCTCCCGAATCACCGCGCCGGCCCCGAGATAGGCGCCGGTTCCCACGGTGACCCCGCCCCCGACCAGCACGCCGGACGCGAACGTCGCGAAGTCACCGACGGACACGTCGTGGGTGAGCACCACCGACGGCATCACCGCCACGTGGCATCCGACGCGGACCTCGGCGGTGAAGACGGCCCCCGCCAGCACGACGCTGCCCGGGCCCGGCCGGCACCTCGACGGCACCGTGGCGGCCGGATGCACCAGGGTGGCGTAGCGGTCCTCCGGCAGGCCGAACCGCTCGACCAGGACGGCGCGGCCCGTGAAGGATCGGGGATTCCCCACACACACCACCACGCGGGCATCGGGATGATCCGCCAGCACGGAGGTCGGTCCCAGCACCGGGACCCCACCGACCGTGGCCCCGCCGAGCGCCGGGTCGTCGTCCAGGATGCCGCGCACCTCCCATGTCGGGCGGGGTCCGAGGGCGCGGACCACTTCGATCGCCTCACGGGCGAATCCACCAGCGCCGACGACCAGGAGCGGAACCGTCCCCACGGCCGGGACCTTTCCCCGGGCCGACCCCGGTGTCAACACCGTGGCGGGTGGCGTCGGCCGACCGGCGTGGCGACCCCTCCGGGTCCGCCGCGGGGGCATGGAGGATTCCGCCGACGTTCCGTTACCCTCGGAGCGGTTGAGTCGTCCCGGAGCGGGAGGGGACGGTCGGGACGTCGGTGGTCGGAGGACGGGCATGGTGACAGCGAGAGGACCGGTCGGCGCCGTCCTCCCCGACCCCGGGCCGGGCGCCGCGGTCACGACGTCCCCGGGCCGTGAGGTGTCGTCGGGGCGCAACTCGGCCGTCACCGTGCTGCAGGTCTACGTGGTCACGCTCATCGCGCTCCCGAACGACATCGGGCTCCCGGGGGTGCCGGGGCTGAATCCACCCACCCTCGTGGCACTGTTCGGGCTCCTGCTGTGGTTCGCGTCGGTGGCCCTCGGATCCCACCACCCCACCCGACACCCGAATCCCACCCGATTCTCCCTGCTGGCCCTCTGGCTCGCCACCAGCCTCGCCTTCGTGGCGATGCAGTTCACCTCCCCGACCGCCGACCAGATGGCCGGCAGCACCCGTTGGCTGCTGCAGTTGGCCGCGTGGACGGGGGTGATCGTCCTCGCCGCCGACTTCCTCAGGACGCAGGACGAGGTGCTGCGCATCCTCCGGACACTCACCTGGGCGGGGGCGGTCATGGGACTGGTGGCCCTGGTGCAGTACCAGTTCCGGATCGACCTCGCGACCTACCTCAGGTACGTCCCCGGCTTCGTCGAGAAGGCCGCGGGCTACACGGCCATCGGGGAGCGCGGCGGGAAGGCCCGGGTGGCCGGCACCGCCCTGCACCCGATCGAACTGGGAGTCACGGCGGCAACGATCCTCCCCCTCGCGATCGTCGCGGCCCTCCGGGCGAAGGGGCGTTGGTGGTGGATCTGGGGCCCGGTGGCACTCACCGCCGTCCCACTCGTGGTGTCGCTGTCGAGGTCGGCGGTGATCGCCCTCGCCGTCTCGTTCGGGTTCCTGATCGTCTGCCTGGCCCCGGCCCAGCGCCTCGTCGCCCTCGGCGCCGGGATCTCGGGCCTCTTCGCCACGTTCGCGCTGGCCCCCGGCGCGCTCGGCACCCTCGTCGGCTCCTTCACCGGCGCTGCCGCGGACTCGTCCGTGCAGAAACGCCAGCTCCAGGCCCCGATCGTGGAACGGCTGGTCGCCGAGCACCCGTGGTTCGGCCGGGGTGGCGGGACGCTGGTCCCGGCCACCCGCTACACGAACATCGTCTTCAACAACATCTACGACAACCAGTACTTCGGCATGGCCATCGAGTTCGGACTGGTCGGCGTCGCGCTGATCACCGTCGGCTACCTCCTCCTCCCGCCGGTGGTCGCCGTGGTGGCACGCGGACGTTCGACGGATCCCGACCTCCGACTGATGGCCGGGGCCCTCGCCGGGGCCGCCGCCGTGGCGGTCCCGACCGCGTACACCTTCGACTCGTTCGGGTTCCCGAAGGCCGCCGGGATGCAGGCGCTGGCCGTCGGGCTCATCGGCGCCGTCTGGTGCCTCGTGCGGATCGAACGGACCCACGGGGTCGATCGGGACCGGAACGATGGCACACTGAATCGCTCGCACCTCGACCACCTGGACCCCCGCTGATGGATCTCGGCCAACTCCTCCTCGCCCTGCGACGCAACTGGAAGGTCCTCCTTCCGGTCGCCGCCGTGACCCTCCTGGTGCTGGGCTGGGCGTTGTTCATCCGACCGGCGAGCTACGAGGGCACGTCCGTGCTCGTGCTGATCGGGGCCCCGAGCCCGCCGGTGGACGAGAACGGCAGGGCGGTGGTGACGCCCTTCGGCCGGACCGACAACCCGTACTCACGCGTCGGCAACTCCGGCGTGGTGGTCGGGGTGGTGGCCCGATCGCTCAGCTCGGATCCCAACAGCGCCGCCATGGTCGCGGCAAAGGAGGCGGACGGGTCCTACGCCATCGATCCCGGGATCGGTGAGCCCACCGCGGTGATCACCGCGGTGGCACCGAGCGCCGAGGCGGCGGGACTGCTCGCGGACAAGGTCGCGGATGCCTTCTCCAAGCAGCTCGAGCAGCTGCAGAAGAACCAGGGGGTGGACCCGAACTACTTCATCGCCACCCTGCCGAGTCAGCAGCAGGAGGCCCCGCGGGCGAAGCTCAACAGCAGCATCCGTCTGGCGCTCGGCATCGTCGTGGTGGGCGTGCTCGTCGCCTTCGTGGCGGTGTCGATCTCCGAGGCCATCACGCGCCGCCGCGCGAACGCCGGGCCCGCAGGAGTCGACTGGGCGTCGCCACCCACGGCGGGCGGCGGCGCGCCGTCGCCGCCTCCGCCGCCTCCGATCGCGGGTAAGGGCCGGGCGAACGGGAACGCGACCGCCACCGGCTCCGGCGCCCCCTCCGGGCTGCCGCAGCGCGAATCCGAACGCACGTCCTGACCCCGTCCTGACGACGGCACCCGACCGACCACCGCGCCCGGAGCGAGGAACGACCCCCCGATGAACGACCGCAACCCCCACGACGCGCCGCACGCGCCGGCCGGCATCGCCCTCGTGGGCGCCGGCTACTGGGGCCCGAACCTGGCCCGCAACTTCCTGGGCTGCCCGGGCACCGATCTGCGTTGGATCGTCGACCTCGACACCGAACGGGCCCGGGCGATCGCCAACGGGCGGCCCGACGTACGGGTGACGAGCGAGCTCGCCGAGGCCCTCGAGGACCCCGAGGTCCGGGGCGTGGCCGTGGCCACGCCCCCGGCGTCGCACCTGCCGCTCGCCGAGGCCGCCCTGCGATCCGGCCGGCACGTGCTGGTGGAGAAGCCCCTGGCCACCACGGCGGCCGACGGCGAGCGCCTGGCGCGACTCGCCGACGACCTCGGCCTGGTGCTGATGTGCGACCACACCTTCTGCTACACGCCGGTGGTGCGGGCCATCTCCGGGCTCGTGCGCAGCGGTGAGCTCGGCGACATCCAGTACGTCGACTCGATCCGGGTGAACCTGGGTCTGATCCAGTCCGACGTCGACGTGTTCTGGGACCTCGCGCCGCACGACCTGTCGGTGCTCGACCACATCCTTCCCGACGGGATCCGACCGGAGGCGATCGCGGCCCACGGGGCCGATCCCATCGGGTCGGGGCAGGCCTGTGTGGGGTACCTCACGATCCCGCTGACCGGCGGCGCGATCGCGCACGTCACGGTGAACTGGCTGAGTCCGTCGAAGATCCGCCAGATGGTGATCGCCGGGTCACGGAAGATGGCGGTGTGGGACGACATGAAGCCGTCGCAGCGGCTCTCGATCCTCGACAGCGGCGTGGAGCTGCGCGTGCCGGAGGAGCAGGAGGAGAAGCGGCGACTGCTGGTCGACTACCGGGTCGGCGACATGCTCGTGCCGGCGCTCCCTGAGGGCACCGAGGCGTTGCGGGCGGTGGTCGAGGAGTTCGCCGACTGCATGCGCACCGGTCGCTCGCCGCTCACGGACGGCTGGGCGGGTGTCCGTATCCTGCGCCTGCTCGAGGCCGCGTCTGTGAGCCTCCGGAGCAACAGCGCGATGATCTCCGTGCCCGACGGCAGCTGAGCCGTGGGCCACACCGGCGGGAAGGACGTGTGATGGAACTGAACGGCGCGCGTGTGCTCGTGACCGGCGGCGCCGGATTGATCGGCTCGACCATCGTCGACCAGCTGATCGACGCCGGCGCCGGGGCCATCAGGGTGCTCGACAACTTCGACCGGGGGCGCCACGCCAACCTGGCGGACGCCGTGGCCAGGTTCCCCGTGGAGGTCGTCACCGGCGACGTGCGCGACCCGGCCACCGTCCGTGACGCCTGCCGGGGGACGGACCTGGTGTTCCACCTGGCGGCCATCCGCATCACGCAGTGCGCCGAGGAGCCGCGGCTGGCCCTCGAGGTGCTCGTCGACGGCACCTTCAACGTGGCCGAGGCCGCGGTCGCCGAGGGCGTGCGCAAGGTCGTGTTCTCCTCCTCCGCGTCGGTGTACGGCGACGCCGAGGTGCTCCCGACCACCGAGGACCACCACCCGTACAACAACCGCACCTTCTACGGCGCCGCGAAGTCCTTCGGCGAGGGCATCCTGCGGTCCTTCAACGAGATGTACGGACTGGACTACGTGGCCCTCCGGTACTTCAACGTCTACGGCCCGCGCATGGACATCCACGGCGTCTACACCGAGGTGCTGGTCCGGTGGATGGAGCGGATCCGCGCCGGGGAGCCGCCCCTGATCCTCGGCGACGGGGAACAGACCATGGACTTCGTCTTCTCCACCGACATCGCCAGGGCCAACCTGGCGGCCGCCCGGTCCGACGCATCCGACGTGGTCCTCAACGTGGCCCGGGGCGAAGCGACCAGCCTGCGGCAACTGGCCGACACCCTGCTGAGGGTCATGGGCAGCGACCTGCGCCCCGAACACGGTCCACCCCGGGCGGTCAACAACGTGCAGCACCGGCAGGCCGACGTCGGCCGGGCACGCGACCTGATCGGCTTCTCCGCCGAGGTGGGCCTCGAGGAGGGCCTGCGGCAGCTGGTCCGTTGGTGGGAGACCGAGCAGGAGCGGGAAGGGGCCACGTCGTGAGCACCACCCCCGTGACCCCGACGCAGATCCCGATCATGCGACCGTTCCTCGGGGAGGAGGAACAGCGCGCGGCGGCCGAGGCGGTGGCCTCCGGCTGGATCGCCCAGGGCCCCCGGGTCGCGGAGTTCGAGACGGCGTTCGCGGCGTACCTCGGCGCGGCCCATGCGGTGGCGGTGTCGTCGTGCACCACGGCCCTGCACCTGGCCCTCGTGGTCGCGGGGATCGGGCCGGGCGACGAGGTGGTGGTGCCGTCGCTGTCGTTCATCGCCACGGCGAACGCCGCCCGGTACGTCGGCGCCGAGCCCGTCTTCGCCGAGGTCGACCTCGCCACCGCCGGGCTCACCCCGGCCACGGTGGAGGCGGCCCTCACCCCGGCCACCCGGGCCGTCATCGTGGTGGACCAGGCCGGCATGCCGGCCGACGTGGACGCCATCCGGGCACTCTGCGAACCCCGCGGGGTCGTCGTGGTGGAGGACGCCGCCTGCGCGGCCGGCTCCACCTACCACGGCCGGCCGGTGGGAGCCGACGCCCTGCTCGCCGCCTTCTCGTTCCACCCGCGGAAGATCCTCACCACCGGCGAGGGCGGGATGGTGGTGACCTCCGACGCGGCCCTCGCCGAGCGACTGGTCCTCCTCCGCCAGCACGGCATGAGCATGAGCGCCGCGGACCGTCACGCGGCCGGGGGCGCGCTCATCGAGCAGTACCTCGAGGTGGGCTTCAACTACCGCATGACCGACATCCAGGCGGCCGTGGGGCTCGTGCAACTCGGTCGGCTCGACGAGGTGATCGCACAGCGACGCCGACTCGCCGATCGCTACCACGCCGGGCTCGCCGACCTCCCGGGGATCCTCCTGCCCGTGGACCCGCCGTGGGGCACCACGAACCACCAGTCCTACTGGGTCACGCTGCCCGAGGCGCTCGGCGCCCGTCGCAACGACGTGATGCAACTCCTCGCCGACCGGGGCATCTCGACACGTCGAGGGATCATGGCGTCACACCTCGAGCCCGCCTACGAGGGCCACCCCCATGCCGACCTGCCGATCACCGAACGACTGACCAACGGGTCGCTGATCCTCCCGCTGTACCACGAGCTGTCCGACGCCGATCAGGACCGGGTGATCGAGGCCTTCCGGAACGCACTGGAGGAAGTGGCATGAACCCGTCGCACGATCCGGTCCCGTTCGTGGACCTGGGCTGGCAGCACGCCGAGATCGCCGCCGAGGTGGAGGAGGGCTTCGGGCGGGTCCTGGACGCCACCGCCTTCATCGACGGTCCGGACGTGGCGGCCTTCGAGGACGAGTTCGCCGCGTTCTCCGGCCGTGGCCACTGCATCGGCGTCGCGAACGGTACCGACGCCATCGAATTGGCTCTCCGGGCCCACGGCATCGGCCGGGGCGACGAGGTGATCCTGCCCGCCAACACCTTCATCGCCACCGCCGAGGCCGTGGACCGCGCCGGTGCCACCCCCGTCCTCGTCGACTGCGACGAGCGCCACCTCCTCATCGACCCGGACCTGGTCGCGGAGCGCCTCACCGCCCACACCCGGGCCGTGATCGGAGTGCACCTCTACGGCCAGATCGCACCCATGGAACGCCTCGTCGAGGTGGTCCGGGCCGCAGGGGACGACCGCGTCGTGGTGCTCGAGGACGCCGCGCAGGCCCAGGGCGCCACGCGGCACGGTGAGGGCATCGGTTCGTGGGGCACCGCCGCCACGAGCTTCTACCCGGGCAAGAACCTGGGCGCCTACGGCGACGGCGGAGCCGTGCTCACCGATGACGACGAGGTCGACCGACGGGTCCGGGCGATCCGCAACCACGGGTCGAGCCGTCGCTACTACCACGACGTGAAGGGCGTGAACTCCCGGCTCGACACCCTCCAAGCGGTGGTGCTCCGGGCGAAGCTCGCCCGACTGGAGAAGTGGAACACCCTGCGGCGGGAGGCCGCCGAGCGCTACGAGGGACTCCTCCACGACGTCGAGGGCGTGGAGCTCCCGGGGACGATGGAGCACAACCTCCACGTCTGGCACCTCTACGTGGTGCGCGTCGATCGACGCGAGGCCGTGATGGAGTCGCTGCGCGACGCCGGCGTGGGGGTGGCCATCCACTACCCGGTGCCCGTCCACCGCCACCCGGCCTTCGCCGACCTCGGCCTTGCGGAGGGAACCTTCCCCGTGGCGGAATCCACCGCACCACGGATCATGTCGCTGCCCATGTTCCCCGGCATCACCGCCACCCAGCAGGAGCGGGTGGCCACCGAGCTCCGCCGCGCGCTCGGCTGAGCGGGCGGCCGCCGCGGTCCGCCGCGGTCCGCCGAGGGCGGCTCAGGCGTCGTCGGCGTCGAGGAGCTCGGCCGGATCGAGATCGTCGTCGTCCTCGTCCCAGCCCTCGAGCAGGGCGATCAGGGTGCGGACCCCGAAGCCGGTCGCCCCCTTCGACTGCTCCCCGTCGGGCTCCGAGAGGAACGCCGGACCGGCGATGTCGAGGTGCGCCCACGGGATGCCCTCGCCCACGAAGTCGCGGAGGAACAGCCCCGCGGTGAGCGTGCCACCGAACCGGTCCTGGGTGATGTTGCGGATGTCGGCCACCTGGGAGTCGAGACGGGCCCGGTAGTCGTCGGGCAGCGGCAGCGGCCACACCCGCTCGCCCGCCCGCGCCGCCGCCTCGGCCACCTGGAAGCGGAAGGTGTCGTCGTTGGCCATGAGCCCGGCGATGCGGTCACCCAGGGCCACCAGGCACGCCCCGGTGAGCGTGGCGAGGTCCACGATCGCTGCCGGTTCCTCCTCCGACGCGAGCACCAGCGCGTCCGCGAGGATCAGGCGGCCCTCCGCGTCGGTGTTGAGCACCTCGACGGTGGTGCCACCGCGGGCGGTGTACACGTCGCCGGGGCGCTGCGCGAGCCCGCCGACCGCGTTGTCCGTCATCGGCGTGAACGACACCACGCGGACGGGCACGTCGAGCGCGGGCAGCGCCGTCATGGCCCCGATCACCGCGGCGGCGCCGCCCATGTCGTTCTTCATGCCGATCATCGCGTCGGCCGGCTTGAGCGAGAGGCCCCCGGTGTCGAACGTGATGCCCTTCCCGACCAGGCACACGGTGTCGACCGGGCCGTCCACGGCGGGGGTGTAGGTGAGCTTCACGAGCCGGGGCGGGATCGAGGAGCCCTGGTTGACGGCCAGCAGGCCGCCCAGCCCCTCGGCCGCGATGGCCTCCTCGTCGAGGACCTCCACCTCCAGACCGGCGGCGAGCGCGGCCTCTGCGGCCCGCTCCGCGAACACCGGGGCGGTGAGGTGCCCGCCGGGGGTGTTCACGAGGTCCCGGGCGAAGCACACGGCCTCGCCCACGGCGAGGCCCTCGACCACGCCCTCGCGGGCCGCACGGACCGCTGCGTTGTCGTCGCCCACCACGAGGGTCACCGACTCGGCGCCGGGCGAGGGGTCCTTCGACTTGTGCTCGGTGAACCGATAGGCCCCGAGCACCAGCCCCTCGGTCAGGGCCCGCGCCCCGGCCACGAGGTCCACCCCGGCCGCGTCCGGGTACTCCACGGCCAGCCGGCGATGACGGGCGGCCGCCCGGGCGAACGCCGCGGCGCCCCGACGCAGAGCGTCGGGCCCCACGTCGGACGACGGGCCGAGGCCCACCACCACGGTCGTGCGCTCGCCGTCGTCGAAGGTGGCGGTGGTGCCCACCGCACCGGTGAAGCCGGCCCGGTCGAGGGCGGCACGCCGGATGCCGGGGACCCGGTTGAGCCGGTCGCTGGTGGCGGGGACGGCCACGGCGGTGGCGCCCGACGGGGTGGCCTTGGCCACCTTCACGGCGAGGGACTGGGGCATGGTCATGAACCTCCGGACGGTCCGGCGCCGGAACCCGGCACCGATCGGGTGGCGAGCGACTCGCCCTCCTGCCAGCGGGCCAGGGTCCACAGCAGGTCGGAGAGCCGGTTGAGGTAGGGGCCGACCGACGAGCCCTCCCCCGCGGCGGCCAGCGCGGCGCGTTCGGCGCGCCGCACCACGGTGCGGGCCACGTCGAGGTGCGCCGAGACCAGGTCCTGGCCCGGCACGACGAACTCGGTGGGCGCCTCGAAGCGGGCGGACACGTCGTCGATCAGCTCCTCGAGCCGTTCGACCATCGCCTCCGACACCGCGGACTCACCCGGGGTGAGGCGGTCGCGGTTCTCGGGTGCCGTGGCGAGCTCGGCCATCAGCACCCAGAGGTCGCGCTGCAGCGACACGAGCAGCTCGTCGAGCTCCGTGCCGGCGCCGGCGACCGCACGTGCCACCCCCATCTGGGCCTGGGCCTCGTCCACCTCGCCGTAGGCGACCGGGGACGGGTCGTCCTTGCGGACGCGCCCGCCGTACAGCAGGCCCGTGGTGCCGTCGTCGCCGGTGCGGGTGTAGATCTTCATGCTGCGGTGGCCACCGGGTGTGTCATGCGGGGCGGAGCCTACCCATCCCGCCGGATCCCGTTGGGGGCGTCACCGGGGCCACCGGTAGCCTCGGGGGCCTGATGGCCCCCGCACGCCCCTCCTCGCCCTACCTCGACCTGATCACCCAGCGGGTGCTCGTCTACGACGGCGCCACCGGCACCTGGCTCCAGGAGCAGGACCTCACGGCGGACGACTTCGGCGGGGAGGCCCTCGAGGGCTGCAACGAGATCCTGGTCGACACCCGCCCCGAGTTGGTTCGGCGCATGCACGCCGAGTACCTGGCGGCCGGGGCCGACGCGGTGGAGACCGACACGTTCGGGTCCTTCGGTGTGCCGCTCGCCGAGTACGGCCTCGCGGACCGGGCCCGGGAGCTGAACCGGAAGGCCGCCGTGCTGGCCCGCGAGGCGGCCGACGACGCGGCCACCGCGGACCGGCCCCGGTTCGTGGCCGGCTCGATGGGCCCGGGCACGCGCTTCGCGAGCCTCGGCCAGATCCGCTACGCCGAGCTGCGCGACCTCTACGCCGAGCAGGCCCTCGGCCTGCTCGAGGGCGGCGTCGACCTGTTCCTGATCGAGACCCAGTTCGACCTGCTCGGGCTGAAGGCCGCCATGAACGGCTGCCGGATCGCCATGGCCGAGCTCGACCGGCCGGTCCCCCTGCAGGTCCAGGTCACCATCGAGCTCACGGGCCGCATGCTGCCGGGCACCGAGATCGGCGCGGCGCTCGTGGCGCTCGACGCGATGGGACCCGACGTGATCGGCATCAACTGCGCCACCGGCCCGGAGGAGATGAGCGAGCACCTCCGCCACCTGTCGCAGCACTGCCGGGTGCCCGTGTCGGTCCTGCCCAATGCCGGCCTGCCGTCGGTGGTCGACGGCCACATGCACTACGACCTCTCGGCCGAGGAGTTCACCGCGCACCAGGTGCGCTTCATCGAGGAGTTCGGCGTGGACGTGGTCGGCGGGTGCTGCGGCACCACGCCGGAGTTCATCCGCCAGCTGGCGGAGGCCGCCGCCCGCACCGAGCGGGCGCCCCGGCGCGGTCGCTTCGAGCACGGCGTGGCGTCGATCTACTCCCCCGTGTACCTCGGTGGCGACGAGGACGACGCCGCCGAGGAGACCGCCGGTACGGCGGGCACCAACCTGCTGCTCATCGGCGAGCGCACCAACGCGAACGGCTCCAAGAAGTTCCGCGAGGCGATGCTGGAGGGCGACTGGGAGACCTGCGTCCAGATGGCCAAGGACCAGGTCCGGGAGGGCTCCGCCCTGCTGGACGTGTGCGTGGACTACGTCGGCCGCGACGGCGCCGCCGACATGGACGAGATCGCGTCGCGGTTCGCCACGCAGTCCTCCGTGCCCCTCGTGCTCGACTCGACCGAACCGGAGGTGCTCGAGGCGGGCCTGCAGTGGATCGGCGGGCGGGCGGTGGTGAACTCCGCGAACCTCGAGGACGGCGACGCGCCCGGGTCCCGGGCCGACCGGGTGTTCCGTCTCGCCCGCGAGTACGGCGCGGCCGTCATCTGCCTCCTCATCGACGAGGAGGGCCAGGCCCGTGACGTCGAGTGGAAGATGCGGGTGGCCCACCGCCTGCACGACCTCGCCGTGGAACGCTACGGGCTGGAGCCGCAGGACCTGATCTTCGACGCGCTCACGTTCCCGCTCTCCACCGGCGACGATGACCTCCGCCGCGACGGCATCGCCACCATCGAGGCGATCCGGCGGATCACCACCGAGCTGCCGGGCGTGCACACCACGCTCGGCCTGTCGAACGTGAGCTTCGGTCTGTCGCCCGCGGCCCGACACGTCCTCAACAGCGTGTTCCTGCACGAGTGCGTGGCCGTCGGACTGAACTCCGCGATCGTGCACGCGTCCAAGATCCTCCCGCTCGCGCGCATCCCCGACGAGCAGCGCGACGTCTGCCTGGACCTGATCTGGGACCGCCGCGGTGCTGAGGGTGTGCTGTCCGGCGGCGACGAGAGCTACGACCCGCTGGCCAAGCTGCTCGATGTGTTCTCCGACGTGGAGGTCACCGCCACGGTGGTCGAGGACCGCTCCGGCTGGCCGGTGGAGGAACGGCTGAGCCGTCGCATCATCGACGGCGACCGCGAGGGCCTCACCGACGACCTCGACGAGGCGATGGCATCCGGCCTGGCCCCGCTGGCGATCATCAACGACGTGCTGCTGTCCGGCATGAAGGTCGTGGGGGACCTGTTCGCCACCGGCGAGATGCAGCTGCCCTTCGTGCTGCAGTCCGCCGAGACCATGAAGACCGCGGTCGCCCACCTCGAGCCGCACATGGACCGGGTGGAGGGCGACAGCGGCAAGGGCCGGATCGTGCTCGCCACCGTGAAGGGCGACGTGCACGACATCGGCAAGAACCTCGTCGACATCATCCTCACCAACAACGGCTACGAGGTGCACAACCTCGGCATCAAGATCTCCGTGACGGAGATGATCGAGAAGGCACTCGAGGTGAAGGCCGACGCGATCGGCATGTCGGGCCTCCTCGTGAAGTCCACGCTGATCATGCGCGACAACCTCGAGGAACTGAACGACCGAGGCCTGAGTCACATCCCGGTGCTGCTGGGCGGTGCGGCGCTCACCCGCACCTACGTGGAGAAGGACCTCCGCGAGGTCTACGAGGGGCGCCTCTTCTACGGGAAGGACGCGTTCGAGGGCCTCCGGGTGATGGACCGCCTCGGCGAGATCCGCCGCGGCGACGACGACCCCGACTACGGCCGGGTGCCTGAGGGCCGCGACCTGCCGCCGCGCACCACCCACGTGGCACCCGACGACTCGGTGGAGCTGCCGGCGCGGTCGCCGGAGGTGGCCACCGACAACGAGGTCTTCGTGCCGCCGTTCCTCGGGTCGCAGGTGGTGAAGGGTCTGTCGATCGACGAGATCGCCGGGTTCGTCAACGAGACCGCGCTGTTCCGCAACCAGTGGCAGTTCCGCCCCGAGGCCCGCCCCGACGGCGCCACCGAGACCGACGAGGAGTTCAAGGAGCGGATCCGGCCGATCTTCCGCGAGCAGCTCGCCGGCGCCCGCGCCGAGGGCCTGCTCGTGCCCCAGGTGGTCTACGGCTACTTCGCGGTCAACGGCGACGGCAACGACCTGGTGGTGTGGACCGACGAGACGCGCAGCGCCGAACGGGCCCGCTTCCCGTTCCCCCGCCAGCGCAAGGATCCGTACCTCTGCATCGCCGACTTCTTCCGGCCCGCCGACTCCGGCGAGGTGGACTACGCGGCGTTCCACATCGTGACGATGGGCGAGGCGGTCAGCGAGCGCACCGCCGAGCTGTTCGCCGCCGACAAGTACCAGGACTACCTGCTCCTGCACGGCCTGGGCGTGGAGATGGCCGAGGCCCTCGCCGAGTTCTGGCACCGCCGGATCCGCGAGGAGTGGGGGTTCGGCCACGAGGACCCGGACGGGTCCGCGGGCACGCCGGACCCGGCCGGTCTGGTCGGCCTGTTCCGCCAGAAGTACCGGGGCGGCCGCTACTCGTGGGGCTACCCGGCGTGCCCCGACCTCGAGGACAACGAGACGGTGGCCCAGTTGCTCGACGCGGCGCGCATCGGTGTGTCCTGCAACGAGGACACCGGGTTCCAGTACCAGCCCGAGCAGACCACCTCGGCGCTCATCTGCCACCACCCGCGGGCGAAGTACTTCGTCGCCCGCTGACGCCCCGGCCCGGGCGGCAGGGCGGGCGGTCAGGTGATGGACTCGGCGAGCAGGAAGTAGAGCGGGATCCCGATGGTGAGGTTCAGCGGGAACGTCACGCCGAGGGCCAGCCCGAGCGACAGGCCCGTGTCCGCCTCCGGGAGCGCGATGCGAACCGCCGCGGGCGCCGCAATGTAGGACGCGCTCGCCGCCATCGCACCGAGCACCGCGGAGCCTCCCGCGGACAGGCCCGCCGCCACACCCGCGCACACCCCCACCACGCCGAGCAGGAGCGGCACCACCACGCCGAACGCGATCACCCGAGCCGACAACGACTTCGACTCCTTGAGCCGCGCCGCGGCGGTGGCCCCCATGTCGAGCAGGAAGAGGGTGAGGATGCCACTGAACGACGCCACGAAGAACGGTTCCACGCGAGCGAAGGCGGCGTCCGTGGCCACCACCCCCATGACGAGTCCCCCCACGAGGAGCAGGATGCTGCGCCCGGTCAGGACCTCGTGGATGGCACTGCGCCACCCGGCTCCGGAGCCCTTCATGGATACCAGCAGCAGGGCGACGATGATCCCGGGCACCTCGAGGAGTGCCACGAGCGTGGCCATGAACGGCTCCAGGCCGACCTTCGCCTCCGAGGCCAGCACGGTGGCCGCGGTGAACGTCACCACGCTGACCGAGCCGTAGTGGGCGGCCACCGATCCGGCGTCCACCACGCCGAGGCGCAGGACCCGTCCCCCGGCGACGAACACCACCACCGGGATGAGCAGGCCGAGGGCCAGGGTGGCCACGACCGGCAGCACGATGTCGCCGAGCTCCACCCCCTTCAGTGCGTGCCCGCCCTTGAGACCGATGGCCAGGAGCAGGTAGGTGGAGAGCCACGTGTGGATCGGGTCCGGCAGCCGGAGGTCCGAACGGACCACCACGGCAACCGCCCCGAGCACGAAGGCGAGCACCGGTGGCGAGGTCAGGTTCTCGATCGCCAGTCCCACCGACTCCATGTGCCGACCTCCTGTCGCGCCGCCCGGCCGACGAAGGTGGACTCTAACTTCATGCTTTCGCGTACCTGTAATCGGGATCGGGTACACGGCCGGGGGAACCCCGGAGCGGCGTCAGACCAGCTCGGGGTCCGCGTGCACGTGGACCAGCGCGGGCCCGGGTGCGGCGAAGGCCGCGGTGAGCGCTCCGTCGAGCTCCGCGGCGCTGCGCACGGGGATACCGGTGGCGCCGCAGAGCTCGGCGTAGGCCGCGAAGTCGGGGTTGTGCAGCGAGGTCTGCCACACGTCGAGCTGCGCGGCGCGCTGCTCCTTGGAGATCTTGCCGAGCACCCCGTTGTCGAGCAGCACGTGGCGGACGGGGACCCCGTACTTCACGAACGTGGTGAGTTCCGCGAGGTACTGGCCGAACCCGCCGTCGCCGGTGACGGCCACGAGGGGACGGTCGCCGAACGCGGCCCACGCCCCGAGCGCGGCGGGGAGGCCGAAGCCGATCGAGCCGAGGTAGCCCGACATCACCACGGCCTGCTCCCCGGACGACTCGAAGTAGCGCCCGAACGAGTACGTGTTGTTGCCGACGTCCACGCAGAGCACGGCGTCGGACGGGCAGATCCGCGAGAGGGCGTCGAAGACCGCGGAGGACGAGACGCCGCGGCCGCGGTCGTCGGCCAGGCGCCGGGCCTTCTCGCTCCGCCACAGCGCCCAGCGCGCCGCCACGTCGGGTCGCTGGTCGACCGCGGCCAGCCGGTCCGGCAGCCCCTCCGCGAGCTCGTCGAGGGTCACGCCCACGTCGCCGACCACACCGCAGGTGACCGGGTGGAAACGTCCGATGGCCGCGGGGTCCGCGTCCACCTGCACGATCGGCTTGTAGTCCGCGATGCCGGTGTGGTTCGAGAACGACACCCCGAGCGCGACCACCAGGTCGCTCTCGTTCATCAGCCAGCTCGCGACCGGGGTGCCCGACCGACCGAGCACGCCCGCGCCCAGCGGGTGACGGTCCCCCACCAGGCCCTTGGCCTTGAAGGTGGTCACCACCGGCGCGCCGAGGCGTTCCGCGAGGGCGACCACGTCGGCCACCGCGTCGCGGGCGCCGTGGCCCACCACCAGCACCGGCCGCCGCGCCGTGGCAACCATCCCGATGGCCCGCTCGAGGTCCGCCAGCGGGGGGCGCACCCGCAGGTCACCGAGGCGTCCCTCCGGTCCCCCGGCCGCCTGGGCGGACGGGAGTTCCTGCACCTCGTCGGGCAGCACCAGGTGCGCCACGCCACGGCCGTCGAGCGCGTGCTTCACCGCCAGGGTGGCCAGCTCCGCGTGGTCGGAACCCGACAGCACCGTGTGGGACCACACGGCGACGTCGGAGAACGCCGCGGTCAGGTCGAGGTCCTGGAACGCCCCGCGGCCGAGCACCTTCGACGGCACCTGGCCGCTGATGGCGATGACCGGCGACCGGTCCACCTTGGCGTCGTAGAGGCCGGTCAGCAGGTTCGTGGAACCGGGCCCCGCAATCCCGAAGCACGCCGCGGGCCGTCCGGTCAGCTTGCCGTGCGCGGACGCCGCGAACGCCGCCGCGCCCTCGTGGCGGATACCCACGTAGGTGAGCTCGCCCCGGGCCTCGGCCCGGCGCATCGCATCGGCGAAGCCCAGGTTGGAGTGGCCCACCATGCCGAACACGTGGGTCACGCCCCAGGCCACGAGCGTCTCGACCATCACGTCGGACACGGTCCGCTCGTGGGCCGCCAGCGGGGGCAGGGCGACGTAGACACCGTCCGGGCGCTCCTCCACCTCGAAGCACGCCGGCGCGTCGGTGAACGGCGGCGGCGGGGTGCCGGTGACGGGGTCGTAGTCGTAGCCGTGCCACGGGCAGCGCAGCACGTCGCCCTCGATCGTGCCCTCGCCGAGGGGCCCGCCCTGGTGCGGGCAGCGGTTGTCGAGCGCCCCGCACCGTCCGCCGTGGCGGCTGAGCGCCAGGGTGCGGTTGTCGACGGTGACGGTTCGGACCCGGCCCTCCGGCACGCCGTCGGGTTCGGCCACCTTGCGCCACACCACGCCCTCGTCCGGATCCCGGCCCCCGTCCGTGGCGCCGTTGCCCGGCCCCTCCGGCCCGGTCACGGGTTCACCCCCGCGTACGCGACGCCGGTCAGATGGTGCAGGTCGCGGTCGAAGGTGGTGAGGTCGTCGGGGTTCAGGTCCGCGAGCCGACGGTGACCGCAGGCACCGGCCAGCACGCCGATCAG
The DNA here is from genome assembly GCA_049316905.1 of Microthrixaceae bacterium. Taxonomy (GTDB): domain Bacteria; phylum Actinomycetota; class Acidimicrobiia; order Acidimicrobiales; family Microtrichaceae; genus CAIPVR01. The sequence goes on from JBMOJH010000025.1 coordinate 18,984, forward strand.
CTCGGTGGCGGCACGCAGGAACCGGTCGAGCCGCTCCGCCGCCTCCTGCACCGGCAGCCGGGCCCGGAGCTCCGGGTCCTGGGTGGCGATGCCGACCGGGCAGCGGTCGGTGTGGCACGCCCGCATCCCCACGCAGCCGATCGCCTGCAGCGCGGCGTTCGACACGGCCACCGCGTCGGCGCCGAGCGCCAGGGCCTTGGCCATGTCGGCCGGTGTGCGGATGCCGCCGGTCGCCACCAGGGTGACCTCCGGGGCGTGGCGGTCGAGGTGGCGACGGGCCCGGGCGAGGGCCGGGACGGTCGGCACCGAGATGTTGTCGCGGAAGATCAGGGGCGCTGCGCCGGTGCCACCGCCGCGGCCGTCGAGGATCACGTAGTCCACGCCGATCGTGAGCGCGGCGTCGAGGTCGGCCTCGATGTGCTGGGCCGACAGCTTCACGCCGACCGGGATCCCGCCGCTGCGCTCCCGGACGAACGCCGCGAACTCGGCGAAGTCGTCGAGCGAGGTGAACTCGGGGAAGCGGGCCGGCGACACCGCGGGGGTACCCGGTTCGAGCCCCCGGACCTCCGCGATCTTCCCGACGACCTTCGGTCCCGGCAGGTGCCCACCCGTGCCGGTCTTGGCGCCCTGGCCGAGCTTGAAGTGGAACGCCTGGACGACGTCGAGCACCTCGGGCCGCCAGCCGAAGCGGGCGGAGGCCAGCTCGTAGAGGTAGCGCGAGTTCTCCGCCTGCTCCTCGGGCAGCATCCCGCCCTCACCCGAGCAGATCCCGGTCCCGGCGAGCTCCGCGCCGCGGGCGAGCGCCGTCTTGGCCTCCTCGCTCAGCGCACCGAAGCTCATGTCCGACACGAACAGGGGCCGATCGAGCACGAGCGGGCGGGCCGCGTCGGGCCCGATGACCGTGGTGGTGTCGACGGTCTCGTCGTCGAGCAACGGGAACCGGGCCAGCTGGGCGGTCACGAACTGCAGGTGGTCCCAGCTCGGCAGGTCGTCGCGCGGCACGCCCATCGCCGCGACCGGACCGTGGTGGCCCACCCGCGACAGGCCGTGACGGGCCAGCTCGTGGATCTCGGAGACGTGCGGCTCCTCGGCGGTGTCGTTGTGCGCGTTCGCGTAGTGCCACTCGTACTCGTCCGTCGCCACCTCCGCGCTCCCGCCGATCGTGACCGGCGTGTCCGAGACGCTCGGCATCGGGTGGCGGCGCCGCCGGGCGCGGACCTCGTCGCCGTCGACCACCACGGCCCCGTCGACGACGGCGGACGCATAGCGGTGCAGGCATTGACGGTCGTCGTAGGCGCTGATGCCCGTCTCGATGCGGTAGTCCCACCCGTGCAGGCTGCAGATGAGGTCGTCGCCGACGACCTTGCCGTCCGCGAGGCGGGCGCCACGGTGCAGGCACCGCCCGGACAGGACCGAGTGGCGGTCACCGTCACGCACCACGACCACCTCGTCCCCGAGCAGCGACACCCCGAAGGGTTCGCGGTCGGGAAGGTCGTCCCAGCGCGCCAGGACCACCGGGTCCACGAAGTCCACGTCGCTCACACGTCCCCCTGTCGGGTCAGCCCTCCGCCCGCTGGTTCAGGCTAGGTGACCCCCCGCCCGGACCGGGCACTACCGTCGACCCATGACCAGTGACGGGAACGACGACCGCCGCCGACGGGGACTCGAGCGGATGGCCGCGGTGTACAGCTTCGAGGTCTCCGACGGCGGGGGCGACTTCTTCGGCTACACCGTGGAGCACCTGTTCGGCGACATCTGGGAGCGGGAGGGCCTGTCGCTGCGCGACCGGCGCCTCATGCTCATCGGCCTCATGGTGGCGGAGGGGCTCGACGGCACCCTCGGCATCCAGCTCGACTCCGCGCTCGTGAAGGGTGACCTGACCGCGGACGACCTGCGCGAGGTGGTGATCTTCCTCACGCACTACGCGGGCTGGCCGAAGGGCGCGGGGCTCAACACCCTGGTGGAGACCGCGATCGCCCGTCACGAGAAGGCCACGGCCGCGGCGAAGGACCCCGACCTCCCGTGACCGCTCCCGACCGCCCTCCCGCCGCGGGCGACGACGACCCGCTCCTCTCGATGGAGGTGGAGGTCACCGAGCACCTCGCCGCACCGATCGGCGAGGTGTGGGCGCTGCTGTCCGACGTGGAGCGGATGGCCGGCCTCGGCCCGGAGCACACCCACGCCCTCTGGGACGCCACGGGCGGTCCGGCGGTGGGTTCCACCTTCCACGGCACGAACCGCATCGGCGACATGGAGTGGACGGTGGAGTGCACGGTGGTGGAGTGCGACCCGCCGCGACGGATCGCGTGGACGGTGCTCGACCCGGCCGAGCCGTCCTCCACCTGGAGCTACGACCTGGTGCCGGACGGCGACGGCACCTCGGTGACCCAGCGGTTCCGGCACGGTCCCGGCTTCAGCTACCTGCGCGCCCGGGTCGACCATCGGCCGGAGCGGGCGTCGGAGTTCATCGAGGGTCGGGCCGCGATGCTGCGGACGAACATGTCGGCCACGCTCCGGGCGGCGGGCGAGGTGCTCGCGGTCGACGGCGACCTGTCCTGATCCGCCGGGGCGTACGGTTCGGGAATGGCGACGATCGACCGCTCCCGACTGACCGGCCTCATGGACTCCGAGACGGCCCTGTTCCGCTCCCGCACACCTCGGTCGGCCGGGCTCCACGCCGAGGCCCGCCGGTCCCTCCTGGCCGGGGTGCCGATGAACTGGATGACCCGCTGGCCGGGGTCGCACCCGGTGTTCGTGGAGGAGGCCTCCGGCGCCCGCTTCCGCGACGTGGACGGCAACGAGTACGTGGACCTGTGCCTCGGCGACACCGGGGCCATGACCGGCCACTCGCTCCCGGCAACGGTGGAGGCGATCACCGCGCAGGCGCCCCGCGGCATCACCACGATGCTCCCCTCGGCCGACGCGGTCGCCGTGGGTGACGAGCTGCGGGCCCGCTTCGGGATGCCGGTCTGGCAGGTCGCCATGACCGCCACGGACGCCAACCGGTTCGTGCTGCGCCTCGCCCGCCACGCCACCGGGCGGCGCAAGGTGCTGGTGTTCAACTGGTGCTACCACGGCACGGTCGACGAGGCCCTCAACGTGCTGGCCCCCGACGGGACGTGCACCCCGCGGCCCGGCAACACCGGCTGGGACGTCGACCCGAACGAGTACGTGAAGGTCGTCGAGTTCAATGACGTGGACGCGCTGCGGGCCGCGCTCGAGCCCGGCGACGTGGCCGCGGTGCTGGCCGAGCCGGCGCTCACCAACATCGGCATCGTGCCGCCCGAGCCCGGCTTCCACGACGAGCTGCGCCGACTCACCCGCGGGACCGGCACGCTGCTGGTGATCGACGAGACGCACACGATCTGCTGCGGTCCGGGCGGCGCGACGCGGGAGTGGGGCCTGGAGCCGGACCTGTTCGTGATCGGCAAACCCATCGGCGGTGGCGTGCCGTGCGCGGCCTACGGGATGACCGAGGAGGTGGCCGCCGCGGTGATCGGGGCCGCCACCGGCGAGGACGCTGACGTGGCCGGCATCGGCGGCACCCTCACGGCGAACGCGCTGTCACTCGCGGCGATGCGCGCCACGCTCGCCGCGGCGCTCCGCGAGGAGGACTTCGCCGTCAGCATCCCGCTCGCGGACCGTTGGGCCGACGGCGTCCAGGCCACGATCGACCGCCACGGGCTGCCGTGGACCGTCAACCGCCTCGGCTGCCGGGCCGAGTACTGGTTCTGCCCGGCGCCCCGCAACGGCGGCGACGCCGCGGCCGCGGTGGACCACGAGCTCGACGCGTTCCTGCACCTGTGGTGCCTCAACCGGGGGATCCTCCTCACCCCGTTCCACAACATGGCGCTGTTCTGCCCGGCGCACACCGCCGAGGACGTCGACCGCCACACCGAGGTCTTCGCCGAGGGCGTGGCGGCGCTCCTGGCCTGATCGGCGGCCTCGCCGGGAATCTCCGGCGGTACCGCGCCCGGAACGGGCGTTGCGGACCCCTATTTCCCGGAGCGCGGCGCGGGGAGGTGCTGGACGAGCTCCACCACGGGCGCGAACAGGTCGCCGTGGCGGGCAAGGCGGTCCACCACGTCGGCCGACTCGAACACCAGCGCGTCGCGGCCCGCCGCGGCATCCGAGACCTCGTCCCAGGTGACGGGCGTGGAGACGGTGGGCCGGGGCCGGGCCCGCAGCGAGTACACGCACACCGTGGTCTTGTGGAACGCGTTCTGCGACCAGTCCACGAACACCTTCCCGGGCCGCTCGGCCTTCGCCATCGTGGTGGTCACCCCGCCCGGACGGCGTCGCTCCAGGACCTGGCCGACCGCCAGCGCGAACTCGGCGCACCCCTCGTGGGTGTGGGCCCCCTCCCCCGTCACGTTCAGCGGCACGTAGACCTGCAGGCCCTTCGAGCCGGAGGTCTTGACGCACGCCTCGAGCCCGACCGATGCCAGCACCTCGTGGATCTCCAGCGCGAGCGCCGCGCACTCCGGGACCGCCGTTCCGGGGCCGGGGTCGAGGTCGAAGACGCAGGCGAGCGGCACGTCGAGGTCGTCGGCCCGGGCCATCGGCGCGTGCAGCTCCAGCGCCGCCATGTTCCCCGCCCACACGAGCGCCGCCGGTTCGTCGAAGCGGCAGTACCGCAGCTCGCCCTTGCGGTCCCCCGGGCCCACCGACGAGGGGATCCAGTCGGGACGGTGGCCCGGACAGCGCTTCTCGAAGAACGACGGACCGTCCACCCCGTCGGGGTAGCGCCGCATCGTCATGCACCGGCCGCGGGTGTGGGCCACCATCACCGGCCCGACGCGCGCGTAGTGGTCGATCACCTCGGCCTTCGTGAACCCGGCCTCCGGGTACAGCACCTTGTGCAGGTTCGAGAGGCGCAGGCGGCGACCGTCGACCTCCACCGGCGTGCCGTCGGCCATCGCGGTGCCGGGGTCAGGCGGTCTTGCGCTTGGCGGGCGCCCGACGCTTCGCTGGCGCCTTCGCCGCCGCGGCGGGCTTCACGGCCTTCCCGGCACCGGGCTTGGCGGCCGCACGCGCCCGGGTCCGCGCCTTCTTCGGCGCCGGAACGGGCTCGGGCTGGTCCGCCGTGGCGTCGTCGTCGGTCCCTGTGCTCGGGTGACGGCCCCGGGCCTCCCGGGCCGCGGCCACCGACGCCTCGAGCGCGGCCATCAGGTCGACCACCTTGTCGTCCGCGGGCGCCTCGGGGGCCGCGAGCACGAGCTCCTGGCCGGCGTCCTTCGCGTGGACCAGGTCGAGCACCTCCTCGCGGTAGGTGTCGTGGAAGCGGCCCGGGTCCCACTCGGCCGACAGGGACTCCACCAGCTGCTCGGCCATCGCGAGCTCGCGCTCGGAGATCTCGACGCCGTCGAGCTGGTCGAACTCCGGCAGTTCCGACGCGGGGTTGAGCTCGTCCTCGTAGACCATCATCGACAGGAGGAGTCGGCCGTCGACCGGGCGCATGATGGCGACGTACTGCTTGGAGCGCATCACGAAGCGGGCGACGGCCACCTTGCCGGCCTCCTCCATCGCGGCGACCAGCAGGGCGTAGGGCTTGCCGCTGCGCTCGTCCGGGGCCACGTGATAGGCGCCGTCGAAGTAGATGGGGTCCACCTCCGCGAGGTCGACGAACTCCTCGAGGTCGATGGTGTGGGTGGCGCGGGGCTGCAGGGCGGCGAGCTCGTCCTCGGTGACCACGACGTAGCGACCCTTGGCCACCTCGTAGCCCTTGGCGATCGCCTCGGGCGGGACCTCGCTGCCGTCCTCGGCGTTCACCTTGCGGGTACGGATCCGGGACCCGTTCCGCGTGTCGATCTGGTTGAACCGGACGTTCTTCTCGGTGACGGCCGAGTAGAGCTTCACGGGGACGTTGATGAGACCGAAGCTGATCGATCCGCTCCAGATGGCACGTGCCATGGCGCGCTCCTTCGCACGGCTCCGTCCGCAGTCCGTCCAGCTTCGGGGGTGCGGGGCGAAAAGGCAACCCCGGTCGCCGCGCGGCCCGGGGTCATCCGTACCAGGGCTCAGGCGCCGGAGAGCACCGCGCGGGCCACCAGGTCGGTCCCGAACGCGGTGAGGATGGCGAGGTAGAGGAGGCCGGTCGCCGCCATCACCGCCGAGTAGTACCGCTCCTTCAGCGCGAGCCGGGTCACCACGGCGAGCACGCCCGTGGTCACCGCGCAGGCGATCCAGAACCACCCGAGCATCCCGGCGTAGCCGTCGTCGACCGCGCCGGTGAACACCGAGACCATCCCCGGTGGCACGAGGAGCAGCACGACCTCCACCGGCCAGAGCCACAAGAGGTAGCGCACCAGCTCCAGGAGGGGCGCCCGGGGCAGGCCGGGCTGGGTGAGGTACCAGTGGCCGAGCAGCATCGCGTCGGTCACGCACCCGAGGAACGCGGCGCCCACGAGGATGCGGGCGACCGAGAGCCACGCCGGGTCACCCGCGCTGATCCCGCCCGCCACCAGACCCACCAGGCCGATCGCCGGTGCGACGAGGTCGAGCGCCGGCGGGAACTCGCGGACGGAGGTGTCGAAGGTCTGCTCGGCGCGCTCGATGCCGGTCATCTCGGTCACCCGGGCGGATCGCACCTGGACCCGTTCGCGCTGGTGCTCCACCCCGGCGGCGCGCCGCTGCCAGCTGACCCACAGCGCCGCGCCCGCGGCCAGGGCCACGAGAAGGGACACCGCGTCGCGCACCGGCACCGGGTCGTAGCGGCGGCCGACGACCAGGGCCCCCAGCGCCATCAGTCCGTAGGTGCCCCGCAGGAGCCAGCCGTAGCCGATCGAGACCTCCCGGCGGCGCGTGGTGACCCAGAGGAAGAACAGGCCGCCGACGGCCCACTGGAGCAGGAAGGTCGCGACGTCGAGGCTCACCGGGGGCGAGGGTAGGCGCCGGGCGAGGGCCGTCCCCACTCGCCCGAACGGGCGGCCGGGTGGTCGGGTGGTCGGTCCTCCGCCGCCGGGACGGGCCGGGGTCAGGCGACCACGGCCAGGTCGTGGCCGACGCGGTTCAGCGGATCGGGCCCACCGTCGGTGGCCACCACGATGTCCTCGAGGCGGAACCCGAACCGGTCCGGGAGGTAGATCCCCGGCTCGATACTGAACGCGTTCCCGGCCACCAGCGGCCCCGCGTTGCCCGCCACCACGTACGGGTCCTCGTGCTCCTCGACCCCGATGCCGTGGCCGGTGCGGTGCACGAAACGGTCGCCCAGACCCGCGGCGGCGATCCGGTCGCGGGCCGCGGCGTCGACCACCTCCGCCGGGGTGCCGACCGTGGCCGCGGCCACCGCGGCGGCCTGCGCGTCCATCAGCACGGCGTAGACCTCGGCCGCCTCCGCCGGGGGCTCGCCGGTCCAGACGCACCGGGTGATGTCGGAGCAGTACCCCACGCCGAACTGGTCGGCCATGGTGCCGCCGATGTCACAGAGCACGACCTCGTCGGGGCCGATCACCCGGCGACCGGGTTCGTGGTGCGGGCTCGCCGCGTCCGGACCCGCCGCCACGATCGCGAAGTTCACGCGCTCGTGGCCCTCATCGAGCAGGCGGCGCCCGAGGTCGGCCGACACCTCCGCCTCGGTCCGACCCACGAGCGGCACGTCACCGCGGCGGAGCTGGTCGGCCACGCGGTCCGCCGCCGCGGCGGCGCGGCGGAGCACGGCCACCTCGTGGGCGTCCTTCACGGCGCGCAGCGGTCCCGTGACGTCGGAGGCCGGCCGCCAGCTCGCGCCCGGCCGGCAGCGCTGCAGCTCCACGAGGAACCGGGCCCAGGTGCGGTCACCCACGGCCAGCGAGTCGGCGGTGCCGCAGAGGTCATCGACGAGGGCGACCGGGTCCTCGGTCTCGCCCCAGGCCTGCACCGCGAACACCTCCGGGCGCTCCACCACCCGGGGCGCCTCGAGACCCGGCACCACGAGGGTGGCGTCGCCGTCCGCTGGGACCACGAGCATCGTGAGCCGCTCCAGCGGCATCGCCTCGTAGCCGCAGAGCCACGGCAGGTCCGCCCCCACCGAGAGGAGCAGGACCTCCACCCCGGCGCCGGCCATGCGCTCGCGCACGGCGCGGAGGCGCGGTCCGAAGGGCGCGGCCTCAGCCACCGGCGGCCCGGTAGATCGCGTCGACGAGGTGCACGCGACGGAACGAGAGCGCCGTGTCGGCGTCGAGGCCCGCGTTGAGGAGCAGCGCCACGGTCAGGTCCGCGTCGGGGTCCGCGAAGGCGAAGCTCGTGCCGCCCTGCCCGGCGTGGCCGAACGCCCGCGCGGAGGGCCGGTCACCGAACACGTGCGACGACAGCGGCACCATGAACCCCAGACCGAAGCCCGCCTCGCGGTCGAGCGTGGCGTCGTGGGCGATCGGCAGCCGGACGGTGGTGGCGTCCTCCAGGAGGTCGGCCGGCAGCACCACGCCGGCGCCGTCGAGGTCCTCGAGCAGGCCGCGGTAGAAGCGGGCCATCGCCCCCATCGTCCCGTACGCGCCGAACGCCGGGTTCCACTCGCAGGCCGTCTCGGGACCCACCTCGGCGAGCAACGGCACGGGCTGGTGCATCGTGAGGTCGAACGTCGCCGAGATGCGGTGGTGCAGGCGCTCGTAGCTCCGGTCGTCGAATCGCAGCACGAGGTCGTCCTCCGGCACCCCGTAGGGCGCCAGCACGTGGGTGCGGGTCCACTCGTCGAACGGCTCGCCGGTGAGCGACTCGATCGCCCGTCCGAGCAGGTACCAGCCGCCGAACTCGCCGTAGGCCCGGTCGACCCCGAAGCGCCAGCCGTCGGGCGGCGGGGAGGCCACCAGCCAGCCCTCGCGCATCGCGGGAGGGAGGATGCGCGCCAGCACGGTGTTCACGCTGTGCAGGCCCGCGGTGTGGCCGAGCACCTGCTCGACCGTGCGCTCGGCCAGCCAGGGCGTGGTGAGCCCGTCGACCACGTCGCCGAGGCGGTCGTCGAGGCTGAGCTCGTCGTCGGCCACGAGGCGGAGCACCGCCGTGGCCACCACCGGCTTCGCGGTGCAGTAGAGGGCCGAGAGCGTGTCGGTGGCGAAGGGGGCGCGGAGGTGGGTCCGCCCGACCGCCGCGTCCACGATCACCTCGCGGCCCTGCCACACGACGAGCTGCGCGCCCGTGTGGAACAGCCCTTCCTCGGCCTCGTCGGCCAGACGGTCGACGAGCTCCTCGAACGCCGGGGTGATGACGGTGCTCACCGCCGCAAACTACCCACCCCAGCCCGTTCTCCTGAGCGTGCGTACCCGTATTCGGGAAGGACGCTCAGGAGAACGGGCTGGGCGGGAGGCCGTCAGGCGTCGGCCAGCAGGGAGCGGGCGACCGCGGAGATCTGGATCTCGTCGGTGCCGGCGTAGATCTGGAGCACCTTGGCGTCGCGGGCGAGCTGCTCCACCTCGTACTCGGCCATGTAGCCGTTGCCGCCGAAGAGCTGCACCGCCTCGAGCGCCACGTCGGTGGCGGCCTGCGCGGCGTAGAGCTTGGCGGCCGACGCCTCGGCGTAGCCCATGGGCACACCGGCGGCCGACATCTCGATGTGGCGGAACACCAGGTTCTGGAGGTTGATCCGGGCGACCTCCATCTTCGCCAGCTTCAGCTGGATGAGCTGGAACTGGCCGATGGGCTGGCCGAACTGCACCCGGTCCTTGGCGTACTGCAACGACAGCTCGAGGCAGCGGTCGACGATGCCGAGGGCCATCGCGGCCACGCCCGCCCGCTCCATGGAGAAGGTGGCCTTGGAGGCCTCCTTGCCGCCCTTGCCACCGTAGGACTCGAGCGACTCGCCGAGCAGCCGGTCCGTGCCCACGCGCACGTCGGTGAGGAACAGCTGGCCGGTGGGCGACGAGTGGATGCCCATCTTGCGCAGCGGCCTCGACTGCTCCAGACCCTCCATGCCCGCGTCGAGCACGAACTGGACGATCTTGCGCTCCGCCGGCGGGTTGCCCTCGTCGAGCTTGCAGATGAACACGATCGTGTCGGCGTGCGGACCGTTCGTGATGAAGGTCTTCGAGCCGTTGAGCACGAACTCGTCGCCGTCCTGACGGGCCGTGGACATCATCGAGCCGAAGGCGTCGGAGCCGGAGTTGGGCTCGGTGATCGCCCAGGCACCCACCTTGTCCATCGTCAGCAGGTCGAGCGCCCACCGTTCCTTCTGGGCCACGGTGCCCTTCGACATGATCGCCGCGGCGGTCAGGCCCATCGACACGCCCATCGCGGTGACCATGCCCGGGCACACCCGGCACAGCTCGATGATCGGGATCATCGTGAACGCGATCGAGTTGGCGTCGCGCGGACCCTCGACCCGCTCCTCCACCTGCTCGCCCGCCTCGACGGCGCGCTCACGCTCGATGCGCTTCTTGAAGCTCTCGCGCTGCATGGCGTCCATGCCGAAGGTGGCGAACAGCTTGCGCAGCAGGTCGTAGGGAGGGAGGTCGCCGAACTCGAGCTCCTCGCGGTGGGGGCGGATCTCGCGGTCGACGAACTCCCGCACCGCCTGGCGGACCATCTCCTGCTCTTCGGACCACTCGAACACCGGCGTCTCCCGTCTCACGTCGCCGGCACCGGGCCGGCCGAGCAACTTGACCGTCCGGTCAAGACTATGTCGGGCGACGGGCCGCCGTCAGCCCGGCGGTGACGGCGCCGGCACGGCGCCGGTCGGGAGGGTGGAGGTCGGGAGGGTGGAGGTCGGGAGGGTGGAGGTGGGGAGGGTGGAGGTGGGGAGGGTGGTGGACGGGGCGACGCCGGTCGGGTCGACCGCCGGGGTGGCCGCACCGCTGAGGGGTCGCCAGGTCGGGATGGCCGACGGATCGCCGGCGGGACCCGGGATGTCCCCGCGGTTCCACCGCGTGGCCTCGTACGCCTGGCCCTGGAACCGCACGCGCTCCCCGGTGAGGTACACCTTGACCCCGTCCCACTCCGGCAGGGCGTCGCCGGCGGAACCCCCCTCGGTCGGGCTCAGGTCGGTCACCGGCTGCCACGGCGTCTCCCAGGGGCGGTCCGGTTGCGGGGAATCGCCCTTGGTGAACCACTTCGCCTCGTAGGCCATGCCCTGGAAGAGGACCCTCCGGCCCTTCGTGTACGCCGTCTCGCGATCCCACTCCGGATAGGTCCCGGTGGGGAGGTTGGGCTTCGGCGCCGGACGGTCGGTCGGGAGCACCGGGCCGAGGTAGCGCCACGGCGAGTCCCACGGCTTGTCGACCGGACGATCGGGGAGGTCGCCGCGGGTCCACCACTTCGCCTCGTAGACGTTGCCGTGCCACACGATCTTCTCGTCGGCGACGTACGCCCGGTCCTCGCGCCAGATCGGATAGGGACTGGTGTCGGCGTCATCGACAACACGGGCACCGGCCGATCGGGCCGACGCGACCGCCGCGGCGTCCTTGCGGGTGCCGACCGGGGCCGGCCGACCGTCGAGACCGTTCAGGACCTCCGCGAACTGCCCCTCCGACTGCTCCTCGCCGCTGCAGGTGTTGCTGACGACCTTCGGGTCCATCTGCTTGCCGCACGGCCCGTCGCGGTTGGCCGACCACATACCCAGCCGGCCCATCCCCTGCTGGCGGGCGAAGGCCACGAGCTCGGCGGCGTCGTCGAGGGTGAAACGGTCCGCAGCGGTGTCGTTCTGGCCGATCATCGGGGTGGCACCCACCTTGGCCCACGCCCTCTTCGAGGTGAGCTCCGAGCCCGCGGCGCGGTAGGCGTCGCGGACCTGACGCTGCGTGGCCCGCAGCGACGCTGCCACGGCCTCCGACATCGACATGTCCGACGGCCGGCCCTCGCCGTAGTCCATGGTCATCACGTTGACACCGGCGACCCGGACCCCCGCGGCGAGCGCCTGGTCCAGCACCCGGCGACCGTCATCGGTGAGGCCCGTGGTCGCCACCGGCAGCGTCAGCCACACCTGGAGGTCCCGCCCGTCGGCCTCGGCCCGGTCCTGCAGCTGCTTGAGCGCCGCGGCGCGTCGTGCGCCGGCGTCCACGTCCGACAGGGCCTCGCGCTCGAGGTCGAGGTCGATCACCCGCAGGTCGTACCGGTCGATCACCTTGCCGTACGCCTCGGCCAGTTCGTCGCTGGTGCCGCAGCGCAGCGACAGTTCGGAGTTGACCGCCCCCCCGAAGGACACGACGGCCTCCCCGCCCGCGGCCCGGAGCCGGGCGATGCGACGGTCGAGGTCGAAGGAGGTGGCGGCACCGTCGAGGTCCACGTAGGTCCCCCACGTCGGGGTGCACCCGCCGTCGCGCTCCGCCACCACGAAGCCGAGCACCACGTCACGCGAGCCGCTGTCCCCGGGGTCCTCGAACGGGTACTTGGGCACGAGCGTCGCGTCGACGTACGGGGCGAACCACGCCCCCTTCAGGCCGGGCGCGGAGCGGCGGACGGTGTCGCGCACCACGTAGGTGCAGCCGGCGACCGCGCCGAGCAGGAGGAGCAGGGCCACGAGCACCCGCCAGGGCGACAGCCGCCGTCGGGCGGGCGCGAACTCCGTGGGGGTGGGGGCGGCGACGTCGGGATCCATGAGCTGTACCACCAGCGATCGGGCCGGCCCCGGCCGCGTGGGGCGGCGGGGGCGGCGTCGTGTCGGTCCGGACGGTCTCGGTCCGGGCGAGGCGGTAGGAGCGGATGCGTCGCGGGTCATCCGATCCCCCGGGGCGCAAGGTAGGGGTCGAGTCCGCGGCGCACCATGGGCCAATCGGCCCCGGCCCGCGGGCACTTCGTCCCCGTTGCACCGGCGGGCGCGGATCCTTACATCTCGTTCAGGTGCACGCAGAGAACCTCGACACGAACGGCCCGGGAACGCCAGTACGACCCGAGACCACCCGGCGGCGGCGGCAACTCGGCGGCGACCGCCGGACCGAACCGCTCGCACCGGTGGCGCCGCCGCCCTCACGCCGGGCGATCAGCGCCGCCCGCTTCGCCATCGTCTTCACGATCCTGGCGTGGGCGGCCTACGCCGTGGACCAGACCCGCCGGCTGGTGGACCAGCCGCTCGGGTTCCGTACGGTGCTCGACACCCTCACCTACACCGGGCTGGTCACGCTGCTCACCGCATCGGCCCTCGCCTACCTGCTCACCCGCCTGGGGTACCTCTACCGGATCCAGCACCATCAGCGGGCACCGCGGGCGACCATCGACGCCTTCTTCGCGTCCCGCACCCCCGGCCTGACCGCGATCGTCCCGTCCTACCGGGAGGACCGGCGGGTCATCCGACAGACCCTCCTGTCGACGGCGCTCCAGGAGTACCCCGACCTCCGGGTCGTGCTGCTGATCGACGACCCGGTCCAGCCGGACTCGGTGGCTGCGGCGGAGCTGCTCGAGGGCGCCCGTTCACTCCCCGGCGAGATCGAGGCGCTCCTGGACGCGCCCGCCCGACGCTTCGCCGACGAGCTCGCCCGGTTCGAACACGGGTCACCGGCGGACGACGACGACCCGACCGCCCCGATGGCGCACCTCGCCGACCTCTACGACGAGGCCGCCGCCTGGTTCGCGGCCCGCGTGGCCGAGGAGGCCGTGACCGACCACGCCGACCAGTTCCTCGTCGACCAGATCCTCGGTCGCCTCGGTCGCGAGATGTCGATGACCGCCGAGGCCCTCCGCCAGGCCACCGGCGGCGCCGGCGCGTTGAGCCGCGACCGCCTCCTGCAGCTGCACCGGAGGCTGGCGTGGACCTTCCGCGCCGAGGTGTCGAGCTTCGAACGGAAGCGCTTCGCCTCGCTGTCGCACGAGCCGAACAAGGCCATGAACCTCAACAGCTACATCGGGCTCATGGGCCGACGGTTCCGGCTCAAGGAGATGCCGGCGGGTCCGGTCCTCCTCGAGGTCGGTGGTGACGAGTACGACCTCGACGTCCCCGATCCCGACTACGTGCTGACCCTCGACGCCGACAGCATGCTGCTCCCCGAGTACTGCCTCCGCCTGGTCCACCTCCTCGAACAGCCGGAGGCGGCGGACATCGCCGTGGCGCAGACCCCCTACAGCGCCTACCCCGGCGCCCGCAGCCGGATCGAGCGGATCGCCGGTGCCACCACCGATCTGCAGCACCTCGTCCACCAGGGCCTGGCCCGCGACAACGCGGCGTTCTGGGTCGGCGCGAACGCCGTGCTGCGCAAGACCGCCCTCGACGAGATCTGCGAGGAGGAAGTCCTCCGCGGCGTGCGGATCCGTCGCTACATCCAGGACCGGACCCCGATCGAGGACACCGAGTCGAGCATCGACATCAGCCTTCACGGCTGGAAGCTCTACAACTTCCCCGAACGCCTGAGCTACAGCGCCACCCCGCCCGACTTCGGCTCGCTGTGCGTGCAGCGCCAGCGGTGGGCCAACGGCGGCCTGCTGCTCGTCGGCAAGCTCCGCACCCTGATGCGGCACCGGCGTGCGACGACCGGGCGCCACTCGTTCCGCGAAGGCTTCCTCCGGCTCAACTACCTGGCCTCGATCGCCTGGGCGAGCCTCGGGCTGATCGTGCTCCTCGTGTACCCCTACGACGACCGCCTCATCAGCCCCATCGCCCTGCTCGCCGCCGTGCCCTACCTGGTGGCGCTCTCCACCGACCTGCGACGGTGCGGCTACCGGCGCACCGACGCACTGCGGATCTACGGGTTCAACCTGCTCCTGCTGCCGGTGAACACCGCCGGCGTGCTGAAGTCGGTCGAACAGAGCATCGGCGGCCAGAAGATCGCCTTCGCCCGCACACCGAAGATCCGGAACCGGACCATCGCGCCCCTCTCGTTCGTCCTGGTTCCGTACCTGATCGTCCTCCTGTCCGCCTACACGCTCTGGCGCGACGTCCGGAACGGGAACGCGAACCATGCGGTCTTCGCGGGCTCGAACGCCGTGCTCACGCTCTACGCGATCGTGGCCTTCGTCGGTCTGCGCTACTCCCTGGTCGACATCTGGAAGGGTGTGATCTCGAAGCTGCAGGCCCCGGATCGCTCGCCGACGGCACGATCCGAACCCGACTGGGTGTCGGTGCTGTACTACGGCGTGGGCGACACCGCGGCGCCGGCGGGCTCCGACCCCACGGTCGCGGCCCTCGCCCTCCTCGACCAGAACCCGGCGGAGATCGAGCTCGCCACCCCGGAGGAACCCATCACGATGGGCCCGGTGGTCAGCTGGGCCTCGCCGGAGCAGACGACGCGGCGCACCGGACTCCGTGCACGGCTGTCCTCGCTCCGGTCCCGACTCACGCGGCGGAACGGCCGCACCCGCTCGAACGGCCGGCGTGGGTCGTCATCGGCGGACAGGGCGACGAACGCCTCGACCGACGAGCTGCTGACCCTGATCGGTCGGCACCTTGCGCAATCGGGTGGTGACCTCGTGGTGCGTGTCGCCCCCGACGACGAGGTCAGGGTGACCGTCGACCTCACCGCCGGGCCTGGCGGCACCGCCGGCGAGGCCGACACCGAGCGCCGCAGGAAGGACGTCGGTCCCCCGGACGGGGTCGAGCGGCGGTTGCAGAGCGTCGGCTCGTGACCGTCAGCCGGTGAGGCCGACGAACGGCGCGACCAGGCCCCACCAGCCGAGCTCGTCGGGCAGCACGGGCAGCGAGCGGTACGCCGCGGCGTACTCCGGTTGCTGGACCAGCCCGTGCAGCAACAGGAGCATCGTCCAGCGGGCGTCGACCAGGCCGCCGTCCGCGATGGCCTCGAGCGCCGTGGCCCGGCCGGAGCGCAGGAACAGGTAGTTCCGGAAGCTGAGGCTGATCCCCATCTCGGGCGCGTCGGCGGCGGGCGAGCCGGGCTCGGGGTCCTCCCAGTCGGTCACCAGCCACGCGGTGCGGGCTCCGTCGACATAGCGGACCTCGCAGCGCTGGGTGCCCACGGGCGTGCCGCTCACCTCGAAGCGGAGGCGGGCGGTGGCATCCGGTATGTGCGGCAGGTCGTCGAACGCGGGCGACGGGAGGTCGTCGAGGAGCGGCAGCGTGAGCACGTCGTCGCCGAGGCGGACGCCCGCGGCTGCCACCTGCTCCGGGGTGGCCACGTCGGTCGGGCACGGGTCGAGGGGATCTCCGGGCCGCACGAGCGCCCACGGTCCCGGCGCGTCGTCGCGCTCCCACTCCACGAGCCGACCGGCCTCGAAGCGCTGGTGGTGGTGGACCACCGAGCCGTCGGGGGCGACTGCGTCGTGGTGCACCACGCCGGTGGCGAACTCCGGGAGATCGATCTCCCCCTGCGCGGCCGTCTGCTGCTGCGCGGAACGGTCCCGGTACTGCGCGACGAACCCCATGTGCGCTACTCCCCCGTCCCCGTGACCGCCACCCTTGCCGCGGCCGTGGCCGTG
>JBMOJH010000026.1:0-34835 GCA_049316905.1 Microthrixaceae bacterium
GCGTGAAGGTTTCCAGCTTCCCGCGAGGGTTTGAAAGCTGTCCCTTTAGGTCCACTCGTTGTGGAAATGGCAACGGTGTAGTTCGCGTGGGTTCGGTGCGTGAGCCGCTGTCGAGGTGTCAGCTGAGACCCACGACAGCAGCCTGACAATCCAGGGATCGCGACTCCGTGGAACCCGGTGCACCTCAGAGTCTCCAACGAACCCAGGGCGATTCACTTCTCCGATCACCTCTCCCGACCGGTTCCTCTACGGTGAACGATCATCGCGAAACGAACTCCGACCGATTCCGCCTCGCGTCGGGGTCCCCGGGCAGGGGAGTTCGATGCCCCGAAGCAGGAGCGAACGCGCCTGCAGTTGGAGCGGATTCTCGAGGAGGCGGACCGGTTGTTCGCCGAGCGCGGCTACCGGGCGACGAAGCTGACCGACATTGCAGCAGCGGTGCCGTGTTCGATGAGTGCGATCTATGACCGTTTCGGCGGCAAGGCCGAGTTGCTCCGCTACATGCACCAGCGAGGGGCGGAGGAGGCGGTGGCACTTGTCGATGCGCTCGGCCCGCTCGGTGAGACCGACGGAGTCGCCGGCGGTGCGACCGGGGGCGATCTACGTGACACGCTTCCGCAGGCGCTCGAGATGGGGCTGGCGATCATCCGCCGCTATCGCGGGCGGCGCCGAGCGTCGCTCGAGCGCATGTACGACGATCCGGAACTCGCGGAGATCGAGCTGAGCATCCAGAACGGTGTCATCGAGGCGGGCCAGCGATACCTGCTCGCGTACCGGCATCAGTTCGACCACCCGGACCCTGAGCTCGCGGCGTTCCAGGCGATGCGCCTGCTGATGGCGATGGTGGAGCAACGCGAGAGCACCCTGCCGACCCCCGGGGGCACGGCGCTGTCCGAGGAGCGGTTCATCGGAGAGGTCGAACGCATGGTGCTCGGTTACCTCGGTATTCCGACACACGGAAGTGGTTGACGCTCGCTCGCTGATATGAGAATCTGGATTCGCATTATGGCGAGGCGCTCAGGTCGGGCCCGCGGTCGAATCGACCCGCCGACGAGGGGGAGCGATCACATGAACTACCGGGGTTGGATGTTCATCGGGCTGTCCAAGGACTACGCCGAGGGCAAGGTGGCTGAGCGGACGCTGATGAACGAGAAGTGCGTCGTCTTCCGTGCCAACTCCGGAACGCTCAACGTCCTCGAGGCCCACTGCTCGCACTTCGGGGTCAACATGGCGACCGGACGCGTCGTGAAGGACTGCCTGCAGTGCCCCATGCACGGGCGGCTGTTCCGCGGTGATGGCCGCGGCGCGAACCCGACCCATCGGCCGATCCGCTCGTACCCCGTTGCCGAGCGCCGAGGGATCGCCTACGCATGGTTCGACCACGAGGGCGCCGAACCCAGCTGGGATGCACCGGAGTTCCTCAGCGACGACGAGCCCGACATCCTGTGGCGCCACAGTCGGATGCTGTCGATCCACCACCCGAGCGTGCCCGTCGACAACAGCGTCGACCCGCGCCACTTCGAGTTCACGCACTCGATGTTCGGCAAGTGCATCGAAGAGGGAACGTTCGAATCCGACGGCCACCGCGGGCTTGCGACGATGGCCACCGAGCTCGTGCCGCCCCTGTCATACGTGTCGGGCGATCGTGCCTCGGTCGTGACGCACTTCGACGGACCGCTGAACACGCACCTCACCTCGAACATCAAGGACCGGTCGTCGGTGCTGTGCAACTTCGTGACGATCATCGAGGGGAAGAAGTGCCTGCTCACCCAAGTCGGGATCGGCCGCCGCAGCTACAACCCGCTTCGTCTGTTCGAGGACGCCGTCGGCTACGCCGCATCGTGGAACGCCACGAGAGAAGACGCGGCGGTGTGGAACGACCGCAAACCGCAGGAGCCCGACAACTACGCGAACCAGACCGACGCTGCGCTGACCCAGTTCCGGGAGTGGTTCGAGAGCTTCGCCTACTCGCCGAACGAGGTGCCCGAGGTGCGCGAGGCGCCTGTCGTCGTCGGTGGTGGTTGAGGAGGGCGTGGAACTGCCGTCCGGGGACGATGACCTCGGTGGATGGCTCGATCGAGGTCGCTGCTTCGCCGGATCGCTCGCACCGAAGTGACCACCTGGGCCTGTCGTGCGAGCTCGGGAGCTGGACCCCTGAGCCACTCGTTCTCGGCGCAGATCGAGTGTGGAGCGGTCCGGGGCGATCGGATGCTCGCGTACCGTGCGACGGGTGGATCCCATCCCCGCCGTCCTCGAAGCAACCATCCGCGCCAGGTTGCGGGAACGCCACACCCAGGGATTGGCGTTGGCCTGTTTCGACTCGGACGGCATCCGCTTCGCCGGTGGCGTCGGCGACGCCGACCTGGCTCGGGGTGAACCGGTCACTCCCCAGACCGTGTTCCGGGTGGCGTCGATCTCGAAGCTGTTGACGACCACGCTCGTGCTGACCGCGGTCGACGCCGGGCTCATCGATCTCGATGAGCCGGTGAATCGCTACCTGCCAGCCGACCTTCAGATCACCACGGCGGAGGGTGAATCGGCGAGGTCTCGGGTTCGAACGTTGCTGTCGCACACCTCCGGCCTCCCCGCGGGAGCTCGCGGCGCGGATCTCGGCAATCCGGCGCTCACCCGCATCGTCAACGCCGCGCCGCTTCGTTCGCTCACCGACGCCATCTCCGGGCTGCAGCTCGTCCCGCGGCCAGGCGAGCGGATCATCTACTCGAATGTCGCGTTCAACGTCGCCGGGTACGTCGCAGGTCGAGCATTCGATCAGCCGTTCGAGGAGGCGGCCCGAACCCACGTGCTCGAACCCCTCGGCATGACCGGCGCGGCGTTCACCCCACACCGGGTCGGTCCCGGCGTCGCCACCCCGTACGGTTCGATCGTTCCCCCTGCCGTGGGATCGAAGCCGGCGGACCGCGTTCGATTGGTCGCAACCCCGATGGGCGGGTTGACGTCGAGCGTGCTGGATCTGGCCCGCTTCGGGCAGATGGTCCTCGCCCGCGGCGAACACGGCGGTCGACGCATCGTGAGCACCCAGGTTCTCGACGCGGCGACCACGATGAGTGTCCGGAACCACCCGGAGCTCGAACAAGGCTACGGGTTGGGGTTCAAGGTCCAGCCCTGGCGCGGGCGCACGATCATCGGCCATGACGGCAACATGCCCGGCGTCGCCACCCAGCTCTGGCTGGCACCCGAGGACGGTGTCGGGGTGGTGGTGCTCACCAACGGCTACGCGCTGTCCGTGCCCCACGAGATCGCCGCCGCAGCGTTGGAGCTTGCGCTCGGGCTGCCGCCGGCCCCGACGCCCGGTCCTCCTTCACACGTCGGGGCGTGGGAGGAGTTCGGTCGACGGGTCGAGGGCAACTACGAGCTCCAGGACTCCCAGATCCCGGGGCTCGCCGGATGGTTCGCCAACCGCGTCGCCAAGGTCCGCCTCCGTCATGAGACCGCGGGTCGGCTTCGGCTGGAGGGCAACCCGGGTTCCGACGGACCGGTCGTGCTGTGGCCCAGCGGTACGCTCGGCCACTACCGCGTTGACGGCTCCGTCGACCCCGACGCCAGCGCGTTCATCGAAGCGCAAACCGATGGATCCCACTTGTGGCTCACCCACGCCACCCACCTCCTCCGTAAGTAGGGCTCGTCGGTTCCGACACCTCCGCTGACCCGGTCGCCGGCGCGGTACGGGGCCAGCAGTCCATCGATCTCATCCGGGTTGAGCCGCCGTTGGTTCTGGCGTTTCGAGCCCGAGATGGCGGGGTGTGAACACCGTCCACGCCTGACCCCCCGAGCTCGACGGCCGAATGAGGACCTCGACCGTGAGTTGCAGAATGCAAGCCCCACCCGTAGATTGCAATCCGCAAGTAATGAAGGGTTGGTCGCCCAAAGGAGGGGTTGGTATGGCATCACGAGTCCTGGTCACCGGCATCAGCGGCTACATCGGACAGCACTGCGGTGCCGAGCTGCTCGAGCAGGGGTTCGAGGTGGTCGGCACCGTGCGCTCACTCTCGAAGGCCGATGCCACCAGATCCGCGATCGCATCGGTGGCTCCCGTGGAGCGGTTGACGTTCGCCGAGGCGGACCTCCTGGCCGATGGGGGATGGGATGAGGCCATGGCGGGATGCACCTACGTGCTGCACGTGGCGTCACCCTTCGTGTTGGCCGAACCGAAGGACGAGAACGAACTGATCCGCCCGGCCGTGGAGGGCACGCGCCGCGTGATCGCCGCAGCCCAGCGGGGAGGCGTGCGCCGACTGGTGCTCACCTCGTCGACCGTGGCGATGATCACGGGCAAGCCGAGTGGCCGATACGGGCCCGACTCCTGGTCGGACACCACCGCCGACATCGGCGCCTACGCCAAGAGCAAGACGTTGGCCGAGCGCGCCGCCTGGGACGCGGTCGCGGGCGGCGAGATGGAACTCACCGTCGTCAACCCGGGCGCGGTGTTCGGCCCGTCCCTCGGCGCACAGGTCGACGGTCAGAGCGTCGCCCTCATGACGGACATGATCGGCGGCAAGATGCCCATGATCCCCGACGTGGCGATGGGCATGGTCGACGTCCGCGATGTGGCCCGCCTGCACGTCGCCGCGATGACCACCGCCGCCGCAGCCGGCCAGCGCTTCATCGCAGCCACGGCAGAGCCGGTCACGATGAGCCACTTCGCCGAGGTGCTCCGCAATGCCGGCTACTCGAAGGTCCCGTCGCGTAAGGCGCCGAATGTCGCGATCAAGCTCATGAGCCTGTTCGATCGACAGGCCAAGGGGATGCTGCCCACCCTCGGCAGGAAGGCGGCCTTCGACAACCACGCCACCTTCGACACCCTTGACTGGCGGCCGACGCCGATGGAAACGTCGATCAGGGAGATGGCTGCGTCCATCTCGGGGTAGAAGGTGACATGGGCACGGACAGCAGCGAGACCGACTTCGACTGGCGCTCGGTGTGCTCCATCGCGTCCGGCCTCGACGTACTCGGCGACAGATGGTCGCTGATCATCGTGCGGGACCTGATCGCCCACGGGAGCCGTACGTACTCGCAGTTCCGTGAGTCGCCCGAGCACGTGGCGAGCAACATCCTCGCCGCCAGGCTCCGGCTCCTCACCTCGCTCGGGATCATCGAGCGCACCAACCCCGACGGAGCGGCCCGCAACAACGCGTACCGACTCACCCCGAGCGGAGCTGCGCTGCGCCCGGTGCTCGAGGAGCTCGGCAGGTGGGCCCAGGAGTACCTGAAGCCGTATCACCCGGACATGGTCGACAGCGTCTGAAGTCCTCCGTTGCAATCCGCAACTCAATGTCTTAGGTTGCGCACTGCAACCCAAGACACTGTATGAGGAGCGAGTCACCGTGACCGACGCAACGAAGCCCGCCTACGGGCTGGTGCAGATCAACATCACGAACCCCGAGGAGTTCATGGAGCGCTACGCGCAACATGTGTTCCCGATCCTGGATGCGTGGGGCGTCGAGATGGTCGCCGGCTCGACCACACCGACCACGAAGGAGGGCTCCTTCAGCGGCAACTGGGCTGCCGTTCTCCGCTTCCCCAGCATGGAGGTCGCCGAGGCCTGGTACGACTCGGCGGACTATGAGCCGTTCAAGAACCTCCGCATCAACGAGCTCACCGACTCCGGGAGCCTGGTCTTCGTCGAAGGCCGCTGATCCCGCGGTCGCTCTACGGAGGCGGTTCCGTGCCGCGGCCGGCGTCGCAACGGCCCGTGGTTACCGGCCGAGGCCCTGGTTGAACCAGTCGAGCGTGTCGGTGGCCGCGGCGGCCCCGATGCCGGGGTGGCCGATGCCTGGGTACACGACGTAGTCGACGCTGGTCCCGGTCTGTTGCAGTCGGTCGGCCTGCGCCCGGGTCAGGTCCGGGAGGGACAGGTCGTCGGTCGAGCCCTGGTTGATGCGCACGGGCGCCGGGATCGGCGCTCCGCCGGGGCTGTTCTGGGACAGCAACGACGACCACGGACCGGTGGTGAGCGGATCGGTTGCGAAGAACCGGTCGATGCCGGCGAGTGCCCTGACGAGGTCGAGGCGCTCGGACTGCGTGTCGGGGGCGACGGGGCACACCGCCACGAACTTGGCGAATGCGGCCTGTGCCGGTGGCGTCAGGAGGCCCTGGAGGGTCTCTGCGGGTACCCCGTACTCGTTTGCGTACGCCTGCAGGATGAAGGCGAGCACGGTCCAGTACTTGGGGTTGGACTCCTGGGCGCGGAACGCGGCGGAGAGGTCGCCGCCCGGCGCGTCGACCGCGACCCCCACGAGGTCGAGGTCGGGGGCGTACGTGGCGGCGCTCTGGCCGGCGGACAGGGCGGCGTGTCCGCCTTGTGACCAGCCGTAGAGCGCGACCTCGTTGGCGGTGCTCGTGAGGGTGCGTGCGGCGCGGACGCTGTCGAGGAGGGAGTGTCCTTCGCTGTCGGCGACGAGGTAGGGGTGGTGGCCGGGGGTGCCGAGGCCCTGGTAGTCGGTGGCCACGACGACCCAGCCGGATCGGAGGATCCGGTCGAGCGCAGGGATGAGGGCGAACACCAGTGGCGTCCTCGACGGGGCGCAGCGATCGGCGAGTCCCGTGGTGGGATGCGCCCAGGCCAGCACCGGTCGACCACCGGGCGGTGCCGGTCCCTCGGGGACGATGACGACCGCGCTCACCGCGATGTCGTGCCCTTCGCGATCTGTGGAGTGGTAGAGGAACCTGGTCGCGCTGGCGCCCGCGGGTGCGCCGCTCACCGGCTCGGACGCGATCACGGATCCCGGGGGTTGCCATGGCAGCGGGCTCGGGACGGTCAGTGGGCCCGGGCTGTCGAGCGGGTCGGGCTCGACCTGACGTGGGGGAGCGGTGGTGGTCGACGAGCTCGTGGCCGGGGCGGCTGCCGTCCGGCCGTCGGTGCCGCCGGAGCATCCGGCAACGAGCAGTCCGGTCGCGAGGGCGACGACGAGGAGCCTCGCGGTGCGGGAGCGGTGCTGCATCTCGACCTCGCTTGTTGTACGGCTATCCAAGAACGCTGTTGGATATCGATACAACAATGTCGGCGGCCGTGTCCAGCAACCGGGCCTCTCAGCCGACGAAGGCGTCGAGGAGGCGTCGCACCTCGGCGGTCACCGCCGATCGGGACGCCCCGTCGATGGAAGCGCTCACTGCCCCGATCAGTGCTCCTCCCAGGATCGGGGCCGCAACCCGGGCTCGTGCCGCGGGCATGCCCTCCGACCGGAGGCGCTGCGCGAGGAGGCCGATGAGGAGCTCGCGTCGTGCGCGGCCGTACTGCCCGCCGGGCCGGTCGAAGAGCAACAACATGAGCGTCCCGTGCCGTCGGGTCTGATCGAGCAGCACGTCGACCACGGCGTCGAGCCGTTCGCGTGTCGAAAGGTCGTCGGGGATGGCGGTGAACGCGTCCTCCAGGTTGTGCCGCAGCCGCTCCGCCATAGCGTCCACGAGGCCGTCGTGGTGGGAGAAGTAGCGGTAGACGAGGTTCCGGCTGCACCCGGCTGCGAGTGCCACCCGTTCCAGCGTCGCCGCGTCGAGGTCGCCGGCCTCACCAGCGATGGCCATGGCCGCGTCGAGGATCTCGGCCTTACGGTCCTCGGGGGACAGGCGTCGCCCGCGAACGGGTCGCCGGTCGGCAACTGTGCTCACCCCCGCATGGTCCCACGACGGCCGTCTCGGGTGCCCGACCCCGGTTCCGCGATCGGAGGCCCGGCCCCATCGGCGCTGCGAGCCCGACGGACGCGACCGCCCGCCATAGCGGCCGGAACGGGCGCCGCCGCGGACCCTCGAGTGGCGCGATCGATGGCCCCGATGTCGCTGGAAGCCGACCATCGGCTGCATCGCCGGGATGCGCACTCCAGCGGCGTCGGCGATGTTCGTCGGCCGGGGGCTCCTCCGCTTGTGCGTGGTCGGACGGGACAGGAGACTCCGCCGATGGGCGAAGGAGGGGAGGTCGCACGGACGGAGCCCCACACCCGGGGCGGCTCGGAGCTCCTCGTAGGTCAGCCGAACTTCCGCGACCTGGCCGGCGCGGTCACCGGCGCCGCGCCTCGCCTGAAGGGGCGCACCGTCTACCGATCCGGTGAGATCGTCGGTCTGTCGGACCTCGACCGCGAGCGTCTCGGCAACCTGGGGTTGAGGACCGTGGTGGATCTCCGTTCCGACGCCGAGGTCGCCGGGAGAGGTCGTGACGAGGCACCCGAGGGCGCGCAGATCGTGCGCATCCCGATCACCGAGGCCGACGGGTTGCAGGAGTTGATCTCCGAGCGGTTCGCCTCCGGTCGGTTCGATCCGCCGGGGGACGATCTGATGGCGGGGGTGTACCGGTCGCTGGTCGGTCAGTGGATGCCGGCGTTCCGATCGTTCGTGGACGTGCTCGTCGACGGCCGACTCCCCGTCGTGGTGCACTGCACCCACGGCAAGGACCGTGCCGGGATCGCCTCGGCCCTCGTGCTCGCCGCCCTCGGTGTCGACCGGGAATCGATCGAGGCCGACTTCCTCGAGTCGAACGCCCGTCGCCGCGTCGAGACCGAGCAGCGGATGCTGCAGTTGCGCGAACTCGTCGCCGATCGGTGCCCGGGGGGCTCCCCGCCGAGCATCGAATGGATGCGAGGTCTGTTCGAGGTGGATCGCCGGTACCTCGACGTGGCGTGGGAGGAGATCGACCTGCGGTACGGCTCGCCGTCGGGGATGGTCGAGGACGGCCTGGGACTGACCCCCGGCCGCCTCGCCCGACTCCGCGACCGCCTTCTCATCTGACCAGTCTTCCTGCCGGAGGTTTGACCCGATCGGGTGGGACTCGTACGGTCTCGAAAGTACCTGCGGGTACTTATTCGGGGGAGCGGAACGCACATGGGAACGGATCACACCGTCGGCCTGACGACCTCGGACTCCAGGTCCCCCCGACCCGACCCACCGTTCCGCACCGACGCGCCGAACGTCGTGGTCGTCGTGCTGGACGACACCGGCTTCGCCCAGCTCGGGTGCTACGGCTCGGACATCTCGACGCCGGCCATCGACGCGCTGGCCAGCCGCGGCGTCCGGCTGACCAACTTCCACACCACCGCCGTCTGCTCGCCCACGAGGGCGTGCCTGTTGACGGGCCGCAACCATCACCGCGTCGGCGTCGGCATGTTGCCGGACCTCCCGATGAACTTCCCCGGCTACACCGGGCGCATCACCGCCGAAGCCGGCACGCTCGCCGAGATCCTCCGCGCCGACGGGTACGCGACGTTCGCGGTCGGGAAGTGGCACCTCACGCCGCGGGACCAGCGTTCACCGTCGGGGCCGTTCGAGAACTGGCCGCTCGGCAAGGGCTTCGAGCACCACTACGGGTTCCTCGGCGGGGACGCCAACCACTGGGCCCCCGAGCTCGTGCGAGACAACTCCTACGTCGATCCGCCCCGGACGCCGGCCGAGGGCTACCACCTCTCCGAGGACCTGGCCGACGAGGCGATCGCCCGGATGCGCCAACTCCGGCGGGACCAACCGACCCGGCCGTTCCTCCTGTGGCTCGCCATGGGGGCGACCCACGCGCCGCACCATGTCGCTCCGGAGTGGATCGACCCGTACCGGGGACGCTTCGACGCGGGGTGGGACGCATGGCGGCGAGCCACCCTCGAGCGTCAGATCGCGCTCGGGATCGTCGCGCCCGGGACCGATCTGCCGTCACCGTCGGAACACGTCGCCGACTGGGACCGGCTCGATGCCGACGAGCGGCGTCTGTACGCCCGGATGATGGAGGTCTACGCAGGCTTCCTCAGCCACGCGGATGCCCAGATCGGCAGGGTCCTCGACGCCATTTCCGAACTCGGCGAACGTGACGACACGATCGTGGTCCTCGTGTCCGACAACGGGGCGTCCGGTGAGGCCGGCCCGCACGGTTCGGTCAGTGAGTTCCGCTTCGCGCAGGGCCGCGACGAGGACCTCGGGCTCAACCTCCGGATGATCGACGAGCTCGGCGGCCACCGCACCTACAACCACTACCCGTGGGGATGGGCCGAGGCCGGCAACACGCCGGTCCGGCGGTTCAAGCGCTACACGTTCGAGGGTGGCGTCCGCGATCCCTGCATCATCTCCTGGCCCCGCGGGCTCGGCGCGGCCGGGGCCGTCCGCCACCAGTACTGCCATGCGATCGACGTGCTGCCCACGTTGTTGCAGTTCGCCGGGGTGGGCGAGCCGGCGGCCATCGGCGGCGTGCCGCAGATGAGCATCGACGGCATCTCGCTCGTGGACATGCTCGGCGACCCCGACGCCCCGGACCCCCGCACCAGCCAGTACTTCGAGTGCTGGGGGAGCAGGGCGATGTACGAGGACGGCTGGAAGGTGGTCACGAACCACGTCAACCAACTCACGCACGCCGAACGCGACCTCATCGACGGCAGCCACGACTTCCGCGCTGACCACTGGCACCTGTTCGACACCCGGTCGGACATGGCGGAGAACCACGACCTCTCCGCCCGCCACCCCGAGATCCGCGACCGACTCGTGGCGCGATGGTTCGAGGAAGCCGAACGCAACGGCGTGCTGCCCCTGAGCGACGGGGTGATGGACCGACTCGCACACCTGTTCCTGCCGTGGCCCACCGGCGCGGCCCGGGTCGAGCTGCGGCCTGGCGAGCGCGTCTTCGAGGACAACACGCCGGTGCTGGCCAACGGTTTCACGATCACCGCGCACCTCGCCGTTCCGATGGCGGCTCATTGCGTCGGCGTGCTCGCCGAGCAGGGTGACTACAACGGCGGCTGGGTCTGGTTCGCCGACGGCTCCGCACTCACGTTCGCGTGCAGCTACGTCAGCGAGTACGAGACGAGGCTGTCGGTCGACCTGCCGGTGGGGGCGTCGGTCATCCGGATCGTCGGGCGCACCGAGGCTGACGGCATGGACCTGGCGTTCGACGCCGACGGCGTCGTCATCGGGGGAGGGCGCCTCCCTCATCCGTGGCCGGGGTTGTGGACGCCCAACTCGTCGGCCTCGCTGCTCGCCGGGATCGGGCGACCCCTGCCGGTGTGCGACGGCTACGACCCGCTCGTTCCATTCGCCGGCGTGCTCGACCGACTCGTCGTCGAGGCCGACGGCGGCGCGGCATTCCTCGAACTCGCCGATCAGGTCGAGATCGCGTTCCGGAACCAGTGACCACACGATCGATGGGCCCCAAGCGCCGCGGGCGGCCGGCCAACACCTCGACCGACGACACGGTGGCCGCCGTGCTGGTCGCGGCGCGACGGCTCTTCGCCGCCCACGGCTACTCGGGCACGTCGAACCAGGCGGTGGCGAGCGCTGCGGGTCTCGCACACACGGCGATCTACAACCACTTCGGGTCCAAGGCGGCGCTGTTCGCCGCGGTGTTCCTCGACGTCCAGGACCGGCTCAACGAGGAGCTGGAACGTTCGGTGCGCACGGCTCCTGACGATCCACCGTTCCCGCGCGCCCTGCTCGACGCCATCGAGGCGCTCCATGACGACGACCCCAGCTACGTGGAGTTCCTCGCCTCGATGTACACCGAGGTCCGCCGTCATCCTGAGCTGCGCGAGGTGTTCCAGGGCGGGCAACGGTTCCCGATCTTCGACACGTTGCGCCGGCTCGCCGTCGCGCAGCCCGCCGGCGGCAGCGGGGCGATTGAGAACCCGGACGACGCCGTGTGGTTCTGGATCACCTTCGCACTCGGGCTCGCCCAGCTGAGCACCCTCGCCGACCCGTCGGTCGTCGCCCACACCCTCCGGATGTTCCGGTCCCAGTTCCCACTCCTGGTGCCGGCACGGCCAACGGAGCCCACCGACGCTGAAAGAGGCGCGCCATGACCGAAGCCCGAAGCTCCACCGTGTTCCCCTCGGATCTCGACGAGCTGACTCCCGGCATCGTGCAGGCCGCGCTGCGCGAACGGACCGAGGAGGTCGTCGTCGAACGGGTCGACATCGTTGCGGCGAAGCGTTGCGGCGATGGGGTCGCCTCGACCGCGGACCGGGTCGTGCTGGACCTGACCTTCGGTCCGGACCGCGACATGGGGCTGCCGAACCGGATGATC
The DNA here is from genome assembly GCA_049316905.1 of Microthrixaceae bacterium. Lineage (GTDB taxonomy): Bacteria > Actinomycetota > Acidimicrobiia > Acidimicrobiales > Microtrichaceae > CAIPVR01. Next base: position 11,996 of record JBMOJH010000026.1, read on the forward strand.
CTCAAGACCATGCTCGCGTCGCCCCACGCGCCGGCGGCCATGTACGAGAACGAGGTCCGCTTCTACCGGGAGCTCCGCGGCGAGCTCGACATCGAGACGCCCGCCGTGTTCGCCAGCACCTTCGACCCCGCGACCGGGCGGTTCGGCCTCCTGATGGAGGACCTCACCGCCCGCGGCGCCCGGTTCCCGTCGGCCCTCGACCCGGTGAGCCTCGACGAGGTGCGATCGATACTGGGCCACCTCGCCGCGCTCCACGCCGGGTTCTGGGACAGCCCCCGGTTCACCCGCGACCTGACGTGGATCGGCACCCCGACCACCGGCGGCATGGCCGACGTGTTCGACCTCATCGGTCTCGAGCTGATCGAGGACCAGGTGGCCCGGCACCCCTTCAAGGCCGAGCTCATCGCCCCGCTCAACCGGACGCTGCCGCAGATGTGGGAGTTGCTCGGACGGGTGCAACGCGACCACGCCGACGCGGTCCCCACGCTCCTGCACGGCGATCCCCACCTGGGCAACACCTACCTGCTCCCCGGCGAGCGTGGCGGGTTGTTGGACTGGCAGCTGATGATGCGGGGGAGCTGGGCGCACGACGTCACCTACCTCCTCGTCACGGCGCTCGACCCCGCGACCCGACGGCTCCACCAAGACGACCTCCTCGCCGAGTACCTCGACGCGCTCCGCTCGCTCGGCGTCGACGACGTCCCCACCGCGGCCGTCGCGTTCGAGCAGTACCGGAAGGCCGCGTTGTGGGGACTCGTCATCGGATGGCTGATCTGCCCGCCGGAGAACTACGGCCGGCCGATCACCGAGGCGAACATCGCGCGCACCGTCGCCGCCGTGGCCGACCTCGACACGTTCTCGGCGATCGAGCGAGGACGAACCGGGCGCTGAATCGACGGACCGAGCCGCGGGCGCCCGTCGGGTCGCACGCGACGCCCTTTGCAGGTTGCACGACCTCGACGGGGCCGTTGCGATAGCAAGGTGAGGGCCCCGGGGAGGTCGTGCGATGAAGAGTCGGTTGTCGTGAGGGCGGCGGTCGCTGCGCGGTACGGACCGCCGGAGGTCGTCGCGATTCGGGAGCTGCCGCGCCCGGTGCCCGCAGCCGACGAGATCCTGGTTCGCGTCCACGCCACCACGGTCAACCGCACCGACTGCGGATTCCGATCGGCCCACCCGTGGTTCATCCGCGTGTTCACGGGATTGCTCAGACCCAAGCGGCAGGTCCTCGGGAACGAGTTCGCGGGGGTCGTGGAGGAGATCGGCGACCGGGTCGAAGGCTTCGTCATCGGTGACCGGGTCGTCGGGTACGACGACACGAGCTTCGGCGCCCACGCCGAGTACGTCACGATCGGCCAGGCCGCTGCAGTGTCCACGGTCCCGGACGGTTGGGACTTCCCGGCCGTGGCGCCGGCGACGGAGGGTTCGCACTACGCGCTCGCCTACCTGCGCGCTGCCGATGTGGGGGCGGGTGACGAAGTGCTGGTGTACGGCGCGACCGGCGCGATCGGTTCCGCTGCCGTGCAGATCGCAACGGCTCTCGGCGCCCGAGTGACGGCGGTGTGCGACACCGCCGGCATCGACCTGGTGTCGGGGCTCGGTGCCGAGCGGGTCATCGACCGCACGACCACCGAGTTCACCGCCGATGGGCGGCGCTACGACCTCGTGCTCGACGCAGTCGGCAAGTGTTCGTACCGCCAGTGCCGGCATCTGCTGAAGCCGCACGGAATCTGGACCTCCACCGATCTGGGGCCGTTCTCCCAGAACCCGCTCCTCGCACTGGCGACGCGATGGTCGCGTGGTCGGCGCGTGCTGTTCCCGATCCCGACCATCGATCGCGGGATGGTCGACTACCTCACGGGGCTCGTCGACTCCGGCGGGTTCACCCCGGTCATCGACCGGATCTACGACCTGGGTGAGATCGTCGAGGCCTACCGCTACGTGGAGACCCAGCAGAAGACCGGCAACGTGGTGATCCTCGTCGCCCCGCAGGATCACGGGTAGGACCCGTCGTCGCCCGGCCATCGGGGGCCACCCGGCCTCGGCGATGGGCGGGTTCCCAGCTGCCCGTGGTGCCACGGGGCCGCTGACCCTGCGGACGAATGACTCGCGCTGGGACTGCAGCTACGCGCCGAGGATCTCGAATCGCTTCCTGCGACTCGCCGGGGCTGCTGCTCCGCCATCGTCGTCAGGTTCGGCGCTCCGAGCCGTCCGACGGCGACGTCGACGGCTCCGTCCGGTCAGGTTGATCGACGGCTCGCCACACCTCTGGTCGAACTGCCGCAACGCCGCCGTCGATGAACTCGGCGACGAACCCGATGAGCGAGTCCCGATCCCACGAGTCGTCGGTGAGGCGGAGTCGGACGACCTCATAGGTCAGTGTGAAGAAGAGCCGTGCAAGAACCTCGGCGGCGGCATCGATCGGTGTCCCTGCCGCCGCGGACTCGCGGCGGTAGTTGTCCGCCATCACCGCCACGAGTCGCTGGAACTGAGCCTCAGCGCCGGTGGGATCGTCGCCGGGCCACGAGTAGGGGGCGCGGAGCAGCAGGCGGAAGCTCTGGGGATCGTGCTCCGCGTGGGCCAGCGCCGCATCGATCCGTGCCCGCGTCCGCTCGGCTCGGGGGAGGTGCGTCGTCTCCGCATTGGTGATGCGGAACTGGGCCGCCAGCTCGGTGACCACGTGGTCGACCGCCCCGCGGAAGAGATCGTCCTTGGAGCCGAACATCTCGTAGATCGCCGGCTTGCGCACACCTGCAGCCTCGGCGATGTCGTCGATCGTCGTGCCGGCGCGCCCCTGGTCGGCGAAGTGCTCCACTGCGGCCTCGAGCACCACCGCCCGGCGCATTCGTTCCGGCATCCGGGGCGGTCGCCCCCGGCGCGGACCGTCTCGTGTGGACTTCCGTACCGGTGGGTTCACCATCTGCACCAGTATATCCGGAAGCCGAATGCGCACTATTGATCAATAACGCACTGTTCAGTACGTTATTGATCATGACGACGACGCTCCCTGCCGTGCACGGCCGCATCAACGATCTCGACAGCCACCTCCAGGTCCCGGTGTCGCTCTGGGGCGAGGTCTTCGGCGACGCCACGGCCCGCTTCGGCGAGCTGTGGGCGGGGATGCCGTTCTTCGACGACACCGAGGAACCGGAGGCGACCACCGACACGGTCTGGAAGACGAAGGGGACCGCTGCGCCCGGTGCGTCCACCCCCGAGGGCCGTCTGGCGACGATGGACATCATGGGCATCGAGCGCCAACTGATCTTCCCGCAGGTCGTGTTGGCCATGCCGGCGTGGTCCGACCACCCTGATGCCGCCGTCGCTTTGCGGGAGTACAACGACGCCGTCCTCCGCTGGACCCTCGCGGGCAACGGCCGCCTGCGGCCGACCGCCCTGCTGAACCTGACCACCATCGAGGGCGCCATCGCAGAGGCCGAGCGCGTCGCCGCCGGCGGAGCCCGGGCGGTGTTCATCCAGGACGGCGTCGCTCCCGGCGGGTTCTCCCCGGCCGCTCCCGAGGTCGACCCCCTCTGGTCGCTGCTCGCCGAAGCCGGCATCCCCGTCACGCTGCACATCGGCGGCCAGGACGGGTTCTTCGGAAGCGACGCGTGGCAGCGCACCGAGCTGCTCCAGCCCGGGACGTTCTCCTCCGGCGAGCCGGTGGGTCCCCACATGCTGGCCACCATGCACCTCTCGCCGCAGAACTACCTGGCGACGATGCTCTTCGGGGGGGTGTTCGACCGTCATCCCGACCTCCGTGTGGGTGTCATCGAGCTCGGCGCCATGTGGGTGGGGCCGTTCGTCGACCTGCTCGAGGACCGGGTGCAGCTCTCGAACCGGCTCGCGAAGGCACTGCAGCGACGACCGAGGGAGGTCTTCTCCGAGCAGATCCGCGTCACGCCGTTCTTCTGGGAGCGGACGGCCCGACAGGTCGAGCGGTACGGGATGCCCGAGGTCTACGCATTCTCCACCGACTTCCCGCACCCCGAAGGTGGCACCGACCCGATCGGTCGGATGGCCGCCGACATCGAACCGCTCGGTGGCGACGCGGTCGAGGCCTTCTTCGTCACGAACGCCGAGCTCCTGCTCCCCGCCTGAACCCTCGCTCACCGGCCGGTTCGGCAGGCGCGCGGTTCCCGAAGGTTGCCCGGGGACCCCGGGTGAGCCCCGACGGCCCATGCTTCAGCACGTCCTGCCCCGCGCAAGGAGTACGGTCGGTCCCTCACGAGAGGGTCGTGCCATGTCGGGATCCGATGACGTCCGCGAGCAGCAACGGCAGACCTGGGACGAGTTCTCCCACGGGTGGGAGAAGTGGGACCGCCTCGTGCTCCCGATGCTCGAACCCGTGGGCGAGGAGATGCTCCGCCTGCTCCGGGTCCCTGGTGAGGCCCACCACCTCGACGTCGCATCGGGGACCGGTGAGCCGGCGCTGACCATCGCCGAACGCACGCCGGACGGCCGTGTGGTGCTCACGGACCCGGCCGAGGGAATGGTCGACGTGGCCACCCGGAGCGCGGCCGCCCGGGGGATCCGCAACGTGGAGTTCCACGTCTGCGGCGCGGACGAGCTGCCCTTCGCGGATGCGACCTTCGACACCGTCAGCTGTCGGTTCGGCTTCATGTTCTTCCCCGACATCCCCGCGGCCGTGCGCGAGCTGCACCGGGTCCTGACGCCGGGTGGCCGGCTCTGCACCGCGGTGTGGGCCGGCCCCGACGGGAACCCCTGGGCCACGATCTCGATGGCGGCCATCGCCGCGGAGGTGGAGCTGCCGGCCGCATCGCCCGACGCGCCGGGGCTGTTCCGATGCGCCGCGCCCGGCGCGATCGGCGACATGCTCGTCGGGGCCGGTTTCCGGGACGTCGCGGAGGTCGACGTCCGCGCCCTGCTCGTCACGTCCTCGGCGGAGGAGTACTGGGAGTACATGACCGACGTCGCGGCACCGGTGATCGCCGGTCTGTCCCTTGTCGACGATGCGGCCCATGACCGCATCCGCGCCGCGGTCATCGACGCGGCGGGGGCCTTCGAGGCCGACGGTCGACTGCAGCTCCCGATCCACGCCCGCTGCATCGTCGGGACCCGATAGGGCGGTGGTGGCGGACGCCGACGGCGACCGTCGCCTCCACCGGCGCGCGGGGCCGCCACGTGGTCCGGCTCAGGTGCCTGGGTCCCGCCCGGACACGGTTCCCGGCGCGCGGTCGAGCGAGTCGGCGGGTTCAGGTCGGTGGACGCCCCGTGGGTGCCACGCCAGGCCCTCGGACTCGCCCAGCGCGTCGGCGGCCAGCCAGATGATCGACAGCCACATCTCGGTGCCCTGGAGGCCGGGGGTGTCGTTGCCGCCGGGCTCGCCGGGGCCCGCGAACCCGAAGCCCTCGCCGTCGACCCACCGGCCGGTTGCCTCCTGCAGCAGTCGGCCCAGATGGTCGCGGACCTCGGCGCGCCGGTAGTCGACCTGCCGGAGACACAGCCACAGCGGGTGGACCACGTCGAGCACGTTGCACGCGTTGCGGTCCCGGTCGACGAACCAGCGGTGGTCGCGGGCGTGGGCGATCACGGTGTCGACCACCGCCTCGGGGCGGGGGAGCGGCATGCCGAACTGGGCGTAGGTGCCGCGCGTGAGGCGGTAGGAGCCGTTGACCGGCATCAGCCATCCCCAGGTGTCGTCCGGCTGCCCCCACGTGCCCGAGCGTCGGTCCTGGCGCGTCAGCAGCCACCCGAACAACGCCTCGAGCCCACGGGCGGATCCGTGGTGGCGGCGGTTCAGGTAGGCCGCGGTCCCGAGGAAGTCGACCCAGGATCCCGCGGACCACGCCAGTGTCGCCCACGGCAGCCCGTCGAGGCGTGCGAGCAGCTCGCCGTCGGACAGGTCCTCCACCACATGCACCGGGTGCGACGGCGCACCACCGAGCACCTCGAGCGCGTAGCCGACCGACAGCACGCCGTAGTGGTGGTACTCGGCGAACAGGCGCATCTCGAGCGGATCGTCGGGGATGCCCTCGGCTGGATCGGCGAACAGGCCCGTGACCGGGTCCTGCAGCTCCCGGAGGTGGGCGATCCAGGCGGCCTGGTCGCCGAGCGCATCGGGTGCGCCGAACGCCGCGGCGATCTCCACGGCGTCGCAGCGTCCGCGGGTGGTGGGCGGCGCGTCCGGGCGGTCGAGGTAGCCGGAGGACACTCACAGTTGGTACGCGGTGGGCGACGCCATGCTGCTGCGCGCCACTCACGACACGACGGTGAGGTCGCCTACACCGAGCAGGGGGAGTTCCGGCTCGATTCACTCACGCCGTCGGCCTGAGGTCTCCTCACGGGGCGACACTCACGGGGCGACACTCACGGGGCGACACGGAAGGTCGGCCGGGGCGGAACGGGCCCGACCGGTGCCCACTACGCTCGCCCGGATGTCGGAGTACGAGACCCTGCTGGTGTCCATCAGTGACGGCGTGGCCACGGTCACCCTCAACCGTCCCGAGGTCCGCAACGCGGTCAACCAGCGGATGCAGGACGAGATGCGGGAGCTCTGGACGTCGTTCCGCTACGACGACGACGTCCGCTGCGTGGTGCTCACCGGTGCCGGCCACTCCTTCTGCACGGGGATCGACCGCGGCGAGGCCATCTCGGAGGAGAACAACGCGGCCATGGCGGAGGGCAACCTCCCGGGCTACCCCACGCCGTGGATGTACGACGACCCCGGCCGCGACCTCGGCCCGAAGAGCTGTGACCTGTGGAAGCCGGTCATCGCCGCGGTGAACGGAATGGCCTGTGGCGGCGCCTTCTACATGCTGGGGGAGACCGAGTTCATCATCGCCTCCGACGACGCCACGTTCTTCGACCCCCACGTGACCTACGGGATGACGGCAGCCTTCGAGCCCATCCAGATGCTGTCGAAGATGCCGTTCCCCGAGGTCATGCGGATGTCGCTCATGGGCGTGCACGAGCGCATCTCCGCGGAGCGCGCCCGGGAGGTGGGCCTCGTGACCGAGGTGGTCCCACGCGACGACCTGCTCGAGCGCGCCACGGCCGTGGCCCGGGTCATCGCCGACTCCCCGCCGCTGGTGGTCCAGGGGACCATGCGGGCGCTCTGGACGGCGTTCGACACGTCCCGGTCGCAGGCCATCGACCTGGCGAACCTCTTCACCCGGATCGGGTCCGACGCCGCGGCGTTCCGGGCGGGCCAGGAACGCTTCGCCTCCGGTGAGCGCCCGCAGTGGTGGGTGCGCTGACGCGAACCCGCCACCAGCGCCCGTCGGGGCGTGCCCGGGACCTGCTGCGCCGGGCGCTGCTAACGTGACGCCGATGTCAGAAACCGTGGTCCCCGTGCCACCCGGCCGTCCGGTGCGGCGAGCGGGAACCGCCACGGCACCCCGACGCGAGGACCCATGATGGACCCCACCGAAGCCGTCGACGTCGCCAAGGGCGAGGCCAACCCGTACCTGCCGTGGGTTGCGTCGGACCCGGAGCCCTTCTACGACCAGCTCCGCTCGCAGTGTCCGGTCGCCGGGATGAGCGGCATGGCCGAGCTCGGGGTCAACGTCCACATCGTGAGCCGCTACGAGGACGTGCGCTGGGCCCTCCGCAACCCCGACATCTTCAGCTCCGACCTCGTGGCGGTGGACATCGGCCAGGACCGGCCGCTCATCCCGCTCCAGATCGACCCGCCCGAGCACGCGACCTATCGCCGGGTCATCGACCCCACGGTCGGCCCGCGGGAGGTCGCCGGGCTCGAGCCGGGCATCCGGCAGGTGGTCGGCGAGGTCATGGACGAGTTCCTCGACCGCGGCTCGGTCGACGCCCACGCCGAGTTCACCGTGCCGCTCCCGTGCACGGTGTTCCTCAGCGCCACCGGGCTGCCGATCGAGGAACTCCCCACGTTCCTCCGCTGGAAGGACGAGATCATCCGGCCCGGTGGCGGCATGCTCGACGCCGAGGAGGCCACGGCCCGGCGCCACGCGGCCGGCCGGGAGCTCTACGACTACTTCGAGCAGGTGCTGGTCGACCGGCGCCGCAACCTCGGTGACGACCTGATCAGCCGCTTCCTCACCACCGAGACCGACGGCCGCACGATGTCGCACGAAGAGATGCTGGACATCTGCTTCCTGTTCATCCTCGCCGGGCTCGACACGGTGACCTCCACGCTGGACTGCTCGCTCGCCTACCTCGCCCGCCATCCCGAGCACCGGCGGCGTCTCGTCGAGGACCCGTCGACGGTGGGCCCGGTGGTCGAGGAGCTCCTCCGTCGGGAGACGCCGGTCATGCAGATCATCCGCGTCGTCGCCAAGCCCACCGAGCTGCACGGTGTGCGGATGGAGCCGGGCGAGACGGTCATCCTGATGCTCGGCTCCGCCAACACCGACCCCGACGAGTTCGGTCCGACCGCAGGGGAGTTCGATCCCGACCGGTCCGCCAACCGCCACCTCGCGTTCGGGGGCGGCCCGCACCGTTGCCTCGGTTCCCACCTCGCCCGGCTCGAGCTCCAGGTGGCGCTCGAGGAGTGGCACCGTCGGATCCCCGACTACGACCTCGCCGAAGGGGCCGAGCTGGCCTACTCGCCCGGCATCCGCGAGATCGAGCGGCTGCCGCTGGTGTTCCCGGTTCCAGCGGGGGGCTGAGGTCGGTGCGCATCCGCCTCGACCCCGACGCCTGCGTGGGCCACGGCCGCTGCTACGTGCTCGATCCGGAGCACTTCGCCCCCGACGACCTGGGCCACTGCGAGGTGCTGCGCGCGGAGGCCCCCGCCGAGGCCACCGATCAGGTCCGTCGTGCCGTGGACGCCTGCCCGGAGGGCGCCCTCACCCTCGAGGACTGAAGCGGCGGCCTCAGCCGCCGCAACAGCCGGCGTCGGATCCGGCTCCCGCGTCGGCCCCGTCCTCGGCCTCGCCGGGGACGTGACACGGGCCCTCAGGGGAAGGGGGCACGTCGAGGGCCGGGTTCCGCTCGAAGAAGCCGTACGGCACGAGCAGGAAGCCGGTGTACTCCACCGGCATCACCGGCCAGTCCTCCGGGCGCGGGAGGTGGGTGACGCCGAACGTGTACCAGAGCACCACGTCGGTGCCGTCGAGGTCACGGTCCTGTGCCGTCCAGTCCGGGAGCCCGGCACCCCCCTCGTGCTGGTTCGGGAAGTCGCCGGCGGCCCGTCGCTCGTCCGGGTGGTAGGGCGTGACCCAGAGGTTGTGCCGGGCGAAGCCGGCACGCCGCCCGACGGAGGACTCGGGGTGGGCCAACAGCGTGGGGGTGGCCATCGTGGGCACGAGCTTGTACCCCACGGGCCGCCCCACGTGGTTCAGCCGGTCGGGGTTCACCACCCGCCACGCCCGGCTGGTGCGCGGGTCGGTGTCGCGCTGCGCGATCGACTCGCGGTCGAGCACCGTCACGCGGGGCCGGAACGCGTTGCCCCACGGGTTGTCCGGGCCCATCGGGAGGACCTCCGCCTCCACCTCCTCGACCCGGTTGTTCGTTCCGTCCACGTCGAGGTCGAGCCGGGCGCAGAACATGTGCTGGTGCACCGGTGCCGCGAGCCCGGGGGCGATCGGGTTCGCGAACGGGGACTCGCCGCCGACGGGGAGCCCCTGGGTGGAGAGGATGCCGGTGAGCTTCACCTCGAGCTGGATGTTGCCGTCGAGGTACAGGTACCAGAAGAACCCGTACTCGTAGTTCCCGACCGTGGCGATGTGGCTGATCACCAACCGGCGGCTGCGGCGCACCTCGGCCCGACCGGTCAGGAGGTCCACGTGCTTCCAGCCGATGCCGTAGTCCTCCTCGTGCATGCAGATGGCGTTCGGGACCACCCAGGGCTCGCCCTGCTCAGTGGCCATCGTGACGTCGGTGTAGTGGATGACGCCCAGGCAGTCGCAGCCGAGGGTGAGCGACTGGGTCATCCGTCCGAGTCCCCACTCGCCGGCGTCGAAGGCGTTCTTCCAGCCCTGCACCTCGCCCGGGTCACCGTAGGGGACGACCATCTCCGAGATCGACGCCCGGTGCAGCACCGACCGCTCCCGCTCGCCGCCGTCGGGCGCGGTGTCGGTGTAGGTGACCTGGTGCAGGACCAGCCCCTCGTAGGGGTCCCAGCCGAGCCGCAGCGACCACTTCTGCCAACGGACGAGGTTGTCCTCCACGGCGAAGCTCGGGCCCTCGGGCTGGAGGATCGAGATGGGCCGCAGGTCGGTGCGCAGCGGCCCGACGTGCTCCGACGTGTAGCGGGCACCCTGCGGGGCGAGCGGGATTGGGTCGGTGGCGGGGGGTGCGTGGTCGATGACCTCGAGCACCTCGCCGGTGCCGAGGTCGGCGTGCACGATCAGGCCCTCGATCGGCCGTGCGTAGCCGTTGTCGTCGGCGGTCTCCCGCAGGAACGAGATGCACCGGGCGATGCGCCGGCCCTCCTCCACCCCGTAGCCGAAGGATCCCGCGGGCCAGGGGTCGATCTGCACGTGGGTGAGGTCGGTGATGCCCCGGCGGGCGAGCGCCGCGCGGTACTCGGGGTGCTCGGTGCAGGCAACCATCACCATGAAGGACTCGCCCATCAGCAGCGCCGGCCGCATCCCCTCGATCACCCGGCGCCCGACCACCTCCCTACGGGTCACCGAGACGAGCAGTTCCACCATCGTCAGCTCGGGGCCGGGCACCACGAGTGCCGTCACGCGGCGCTCCACCGCGTCACCCGGCCGCCAGGTGGCCAACTCGTCCTTGTCGGGCTCCGCGAGGAGGATGTGGGCGATCGAGCAACCCTCCGGGAGCTCGCCCGCCGCGTCGAGCACCTCGCGGGCGGTGGTGACCTCCTCCGGGGTGAGGAGGCTCAGCGGGTGGACGGCGCTCATGACGGGGCTCCCGGTGGGTCGGGCAGCGGACTCCCGAGCGCCGCCAGGCGCCCCTGCGTGTACTCGACCGAGCCCCGGAGGAACCCGTCGAGGTCGCGCGCCTTCACCGGCGGCAGGTCGCGGAACCACTCGGGCACGAAGGTCTCGGTGGCGCCGGATTCGAGCGCGCCGATCACGGCGTCGACGATCGCGGTGGGCGGCAACGGTTCGATGTCGCTCAGCGACGGGTCGTTGTCGGGCAGCTCGAACAGTTCGGTGCTCAGCACGCCGGGCTGCACCACGTGCACCCCGACGGGCACGCCGGCCACCCCGAGGTCCACCCGCAGGCCCTCCGCGTACGCCGTGATCGCCGCCTTCGACGCCGAGTAGACGGCCTCGTTCGGCGGTGCCAGCCGGGCGGCGACCGAGCCGATCATCACCACGTGGCCACTGCTCGCGGCGAGGTCCGCCAGCAGCGCCGTGGTGAGGCGGATGGGTGACTCGACGTTGAGGCGCAGGACCTCTGCGACCTCGTCGGCGCGGTGCTGCCAGGCCCACCGGCGCTTGGGGATGCCGGCGTTGTTGACGAGCACGTCCATGCCGCCGAGTTCGTCGGTGACACGCCGGGCGAACCCGTCGATCCCGTCGAGGTCCGCGAGGTCCACCGTCCAGGACCGGCTCCCGGGGGAGTGCTCGCGGACCTGGGCCAGCACCTCGGCGAGCCGGTCGGCCCGCCGGGCGCACAGGCCCACGACGGCACCCCGCTCGGCCAGACCCACGGCCAGCGCGGCGCCGAGTCCCGATGACGCGCCCGTGACCAGTACCCGTGCGCCGCTCGGATCGAACATCGACACCTCCCGTTTCTGACGCCGGCGTCACCATAGGGCCCGGCGATGCGAGACTGCCCCCCGTGGTGAACGTCGTGATGCTGGTGACCGACAACCAGTCCGCCGACTCGCTCGGGTGCTACGGCAACGTGGAGCACGACACCCCGCGGGTCGACCGGTTGGCCCGCGAGGGCGTGCAGTTCTGGCGGGCGTTCTGCACCAACGGCCTGTGCTCGCCCGCCCGCGCGTCGATCCTGACCGGGCTCATGCCCTCGCAGCACGGTGTGCACCTGGCGATGGCCGACGACGACGTGCTGCCCAAGGCCGAGGACTACGACACCACCCGTGAGTTCCGGTCCCTGCCCCAGACCCTCCGCGACCACGGGTGGGCCACCGCGATGGTGGGCAAGTGGCACCTGGGCAACCACCGCTGCCCGGGCAACGGGTTCGACCACTGGGTGGCGCTCACCAAGGGCCACACCACCGACTTCTACGACAACCACGTGTACCGCGACGGTCGGACCGAGCGGGTCGAGGGCCAGCACATCGTGTCGTACTTCACCGACCGGGCCGTCGAGTACGTGCGGAGCCGCGACCGCAGCCGGCCGTTCTTTCTGCAGGTGAACTACGACGGCCCCTATGTCCTGCCCCCCACAGTGGTCGGCGCCGATCCGCGCAACCCGTTCTGGGAGCGGTTCGCCGGCCGCTCGTTCCGGCCGTTCCCGGCGGTGGACGAGCGGCTGGTGGCGGCCCTCGCCGTGCCGTTCGACTTCGACCTCGATCCGTCCGAGGAGTACACGTTGGCCTCGGCGTTCAACAACGTCTGGTGGGCGGTGCGGTCCCACAACGACCCGCAGACCCGGGCGAACGTCGCGGCACAGAACGCGCTGGTGGACCACGAACTCGGCCGGGTGGTGGACGCGATCGACGAGGAGGGACTGGCGGGGGAGACCCTCGTGATCGTCACCACCGACCAGGGCAACCCCTACGGCCAGCGTGGACTGTGGGGCCATCCCGTCTGGACCGACCCGCCGTTCATGCACGACGTGACCTTCCGGGTGCCGCTCGTGGTGCGCCGGCCCGGCAGCGTGGCGGCGGGACGGCTGGTGGACCGCATCGTGTCGCACGTCGACCTGCTGCCCACGGTGCTCGACCACGTCGGGCTCGGGAACCTGGACCTGCGTCCGTCGCCGGGCCGCAGCCTCGAGCCGCTGCTGGCCGGAGGTGACCTGGACGACCCGGCCGAGCGGGCCTTCTTCGAGAACGAGACCGCCCGCTCGGTGCGCACCCCGACGCACCTCTACACGGAGCACCTGTCGGGCACCGGCGAGCCCGAGCTCTACGACCTCGTCGACGATCCCGAGCAGTGGCGCAACGTGGCGGGCGAGCCGGCGTACGCAGAGGTCGTCGGTTCGCTCGCGGCCGAACTCGCCGCCTTCTTCGCCAACTACGCCGATCCCCGCTACGACCTGTGGAACGGCGGGCGGAGCCAGGGGTTCGTGTCGCGGTACCTGACGTTCAAGGAGCGCTACGGGCCGGACTGGGACATGACCATGGAGGTCGGCCCGGCGTTCACCGATCGACGGTGAACACCACCCGGCCCCGCACCGACCCGGCGAGCAGTTCCCCGGCGAGTGCAGGGGCATCCGCGAGCGGCCGCGTGCTCGTCACGGTGGCGAGGAGGTCGGGATCGAGGTCGGTGGCCAGTCGGTCCCAGGCCTCGAGGCGGGCCTCCCGGGGAGCCATGACGCTGTCCACGCCGGCGAGGGTGACGCCCCGGAGGATGAACGGGGCCACCGACGAGGGCAGGTCCATGCCCTGGGCCAGTCCGCAGGCCGCCACCGCGCCCCCGTAGCGGGTGCCGGCGAGTGCGTTGGCGAGCGTGTGGCTCCCGACGCAGTCGACCGCAGCACCCCACCGCTCCTTGGCCAGCGGGCGGGCCGGGCCGGAGAGCTCGGAGCGGTCGAGGATCTCGCCGGCGCCGAGGTGGCGGAGGTACTCGGCCTCCTCGGGTCGTCCCGTGGAGGCGATCACCTCGAAGCCGGCCTTCGCGAGCAGCGCCACCGCGATGCTGCCCACACCGCCCGCCGCGCCGGTGACCAGCACCGGTGAGTCCGAGGGGGTGACCCCCTGGCGCTCGAGGGCCAGCACGCACAGCATCGCGGTGTAGCCCGCGGTGCCGATCGCCATCGCCTGGGCGGGAGAGAACGCCGAGGGCAGGGGCACCAGCCACTCGCCGGGAACCCGGGCCAACTGTGAGTAGCCGCCCCAGTGGGTCTCGCCGACGCCCCAGCCGTTGAGCACCACCTCGTCGCCGACGGCGACGCCGTCGTGTTCGCTGGCCACCACCGTGCCGGCGAAGTCGATCCCGGGGATCATCGGCCAACGCCGCACAACCGGCGAGCTCCCCGTCAGGGCGAGCGCGTCCTTGTAGTTGATCGTGGTGTGCGACACCGCCACGGTGACATCGCCGTCCATCAGGTCGGCCTCGTCGACCTCGGTCCAGGTGAGCTGCTGCTCCTGGCCCTCCTCGCGGGTGAGCAGGAACGCGGAGAACGTCGGCACGGTGAGGAACCCCCTGGTCCGGAACTGAGGCCTCGTTCTACCGTCGTTCGAACACCGGTGTCACGTTGGCCCGTGCACGCGCACGCCGCCGATCCACGTGGCCACGACGTGCCGCGAGGAGGGATCGGCGAGCACCCGGTCGAGCGGTTCGTCCAGCAGGCACAGGTCCGCGGGGCCGCCGACCTCCAGCATCCGGGGCGGCCCGCCGGGCCGACGGAGCGGGCCGAGGAACGAGTCCAGGGCGGTGCGGGGCGGGACGGCCTCGAGGGGGCCGAGCACCGCCCCGGCACGGGTCCGCCGGTCGACGGCCGCCCGGATGCCGAGCCACGGGTCGTCCGGGCCGAAGGGGGCGTCGGTGGAACCGGCCACCGTGACGCCGGCGCCGAGGAGCGACCCGCAGCGGTACAGGTGCGGTTGGTCGTCGGCGTCCACCGTCCGCAGGTAGCGGTCCCCGTGGGCGAGCACGAAGCCGGGTTGGGTGACCACCTGCACCCCGAGGCCGGCGACTCGGTCCACGAGTTCGACGGGCACCACCGAGGCGTGCTCGATCCGGTCGCCGTCGACCGCACCCTCGCGTTCCCAGGCGGCGATGGCCAGCACGAGCGCGACACGGGTGACGCAGTGGACCGCCACCGGTCGGCCGGCGCGGTGCGCAGTGCGGAACCACCCGGCGAGGCGGTCGGGGTCCGGAAGGTCGTGGTCGGCCACGATCACCTTCACCGGTCCGCGCTCGAGCTCCTCGGGAACGTGACGGTCCGCAAGCGCGGGTCCGCCGGTCACCATGACCCGCTGGGGCAGTCCCCCGGAGGCCCGGGCGCCCGCGAGCAGTGCGAAGCCCTCGGGTCCGGTGAACGGCGTGGCGTCGGTGACCCCGGTGACCCCGTAGGCGGCGAGGCGTGCCGCCACCGCGGCCAGGTCCGGCGGGGTGTCGTCCTCCCAGGCCCGGCCCAGTTGCTCGTCCTCGCGGAACCGCCAGCCCACGACGGGGTCGGCGCCCGCCTCCGTCGCGCCGGCGGTGCTCAACATCCAGGCGGCCCCGCTGCGGTGCTGCACCCGGACCGGCCGACCGGGTGCCAGCGCGTCGAGCCGGGCCGGGTCGAGCGGGCCCTGTGACTCGTCGTGGCCCACCACCCGGAGCCATGCCCCCGCCGGCAGTTCCCGGTGGCGGGCACGGATCCGGCGGTCGAAGTCCGCCTCGTCGGCGGCCGGGCCCACGTCGAGGGACCGGTCCCGGGCGGCGAGTGCGAGCAGGTGGAGGTGGTGGTCGTGCAGACCCGGGAGCAGCGCGGCCCCCTCCGCACTCACGACCTGCGTGCCGGCGGTCGATGACGGGGGCCCGATCCGGGTGATGCGGCCGTGCTCGAACCGGACGTCGACCCGCTCCCCGTCGACCTCGGCCCCGACCACGGTGGTGGGCGGGTGCCGCTCGCTCATCGACCGCTCCCGACCGGTCGTGTCGGGCCGGCGTGGGCCGCCGCGACCGCGGACATCGACACCTCGACCAGCGTCCGCCGGCCGGCCGACAGGCACCTGAGCGCGGCGGCGCCCGCCGCGATCCCACTGAGGGGGTCGGCCAGTGCGTCGCCGCAGAACCAGGGCCCCTCCGCGTCGTGCACGACAAGGCCACCCGCCACTGCGGCGTCGTCGCCGAAGGCCACCCGGCCCGAGGCCCGCCCGTGGCCGGTGATCGACACCCAGGCCCGGGGGCCGTCCCCCCGGGCCATCACCTCCGCGGCGACGATGCCCATCTGCTCCAGTCCCCGTGGCCGGGCCGACTCGACCACCACGTCCGCGTTCCGCACCAGTCGGTCCAGTTCGGCCCGCCCGGCTCGGGTGCCCAGGTCGAGTTCGAGGCGGGCCTTGCGACCGTTGAGGGAGTTCTCGAACGCCGCGTTGCCCCGGGCGGAGCCGTCCGGGCGGTTCCGTGACGACACCTTGAGCACCTCGCCCCCGCAGCGGCCCAGCAGCGAGGCGCACAGCGGTGCGGCCCACAGCGTGCCGAGGTCGAGCACCCGGGCCGGAGGCCCCGCGTGTGCAGCGGGTCCCACGTCGTGGAGGGTGGTCCCGCCGTCGGCGCCAGGGGTCCGTTCGCCGAGTCCACCCACGGCCAGGCCGACCACTTCGGCCGCGTTCGTCAGTGCGCTCCCTGCGAGCCGACGGACGCGTGCGGCGAGCGCGCACCAGGTCTCGTCGTCGGAGCGCCAGGGTGTGGGATCGCCGCCGAGTGCGAGCCAGGCCGGGAGCAGTTCGAGGTCGCTCGACCGGGCGAGCGACACCGCGACCCAGCCGTCGGCGCACTCGAGGAGCCGCGTGGCGCCACCGCAACTGGTGCGGCCCCCGGCCGTGAGTCCCTCGAGGTGCGCCCGCACCGTGGTGAGCGCGAGCCAGTCGACGTCCAACCGGTGGCCCCATCGTCCGGCGACACGTTCGATCTCGTCGCCCCGGGCCCGGACGCCGTCGACGAGACGTGCCGGTGGTCCGAGCCGGCCGCCGGGGGGCGGACCCGACAGTGAGGCGAGTCCGCTGGTGAACCACGCGTCGGTGGGGGCGTCGCTCCGGGGCCCGGCCATGCCGGGAGCTTCGCATGGTACGGTCCGCGGATGCGGCCCCCCGAGTGGACCGGGGACGAGTTCGTCGAGGCGCTGACCGCACCGGTGGAGCCGCCCTTCGCAGGGTCGATCGCGGTGCTCACGTCGCCCCCGGCGGTGCCGGAGGAGCGGGTGCGGGCGGCGGTCGACCGGCTGGCGGTCCTGCCGTCGGTCGTGGTGGCCGGACCGGGCTACGAACCGGTCGGCGCGGCGCTCGATCTGGTGGACCTGTGCGCCGCGTCCGAGGAGGAGCTGCAGGACGTGGTCGACGGCGTCGACCGGTCGCCCCTCGCCGCCCAGGCCACTGCGGTGCTGCTGCGCGGTGCGGACCGCCGGACGGTGGGCGAGGGACTGGTGGTCGAGTCGGCGGTGTTCAGCGCGCTGCAGGCCGGCCCGGAGCACCTGGCGTGGCGCCGGCGCACCCCGATGCGCGACCGGCCCGACGACGACGCACCCAGGCTGGCCGTCCGGCGCACCGGCGACGTCCTGGAGGTCCTCATCACCCGCTCCGGCGTCGCGAACGCGCTGGACACACGGATGCGGGACGAACTGCTGGAGGCGCTGGCCGTGGCCGAGGCCGACCCGGCGTTGCGGGTGGAGATCCGTGCGGAGGGCCCGACGTTCTGCGCCGGCGGGGATCTGGACGAGTTCGGCACCACGCCGGACCCGGCCACTGCCCACGTGGTGCGGCTGCGGAGGAGCGTGGGGGCCGTCCTCGCCCGGCTCGGCGACCGTGTCACGGCGTTCGTCCGGGGCGCCGCGGTGGGTTCGGGGCTCGAGCTCGTGGCGTTCGCGGGACAGGTGGTGGCGCACCCGGAGGCCCGGTTCCGCCTCCCCGAGCTGGAGCTGGGTCTGGTGCCCGGTGCGGGGGGAACGGTGAGCCTGCCACGGCGGATCGGGCGTCATCGCGCCGCGTGGATGGCGCTCACCGGTCGGGCCGTGGACGCCCCGGTGGCCCGGACGTGGGGACTCGTCGACGAGATCCGCCTAGTCTGACACCCACGTCAGGTTCGTCCGCTCGGCGACAGGAGCACCATGTCCGATTACGAGTTCCTCCAGTACGAGACCCATGACGACGGTCGCATCGTCCGGATCCTCCTGGACCGCCCCGATGCCCGCAACGCCCAGAACCGCGGGCTGCTCGTGGAGCTCGACGACGCCTTCCTCCGCGCCGAGGCCGACGACGACTGCCGGGTGGTGATCCTCGGCGGTACCGGCCCGATGTTCTCCTCCGGCCACGACATGGGCTCCAAGAAGGCGATCGAGGAGTACCAGACCCACCCGACCATGTTCATCAACGGCGGCACACGCGACGGTGCCGAGAAGCGCATGCTCGGCGAGTGGCACTACTACTTCCAGAACACGCTGCGCTGGCGGAACCTCCGCAAGATCACCATCGCCCAGGTCCAGGGCCCGGTGTACGCGGCGGGCCTGATGCTCATGTGGGCCTGCGACCTGATCGTCGGCGCCGACGACGTGGTGTTCGCCGACGTGGTGGGCACCCGGCTCGGGATGTGCGGGCTCGAGTACTTCGGCCACCCTTGGGAGTTCGGCCCGCGCAAGACGAAGGAGCTGCTCCTGACCGGTGACTCGATGGACGTGGACGAGGCCCACCGGCTCGGCATGGTCTCCAAGGTCTTCCCCCGGGCCGAACTCGAGGGCCGCACGCTCGACTTCGCCCGGCGCATCGCCGAGCTGCCCACGATGGCGGCTCTCATGATCAAGGAGTCGGTCAACCAGACCCTCGACAACCAGGGCTTCACCAACTCGTTGCAGGCCTGCTTCTCGCTCCACCAGCTGAACCACGCCCACTGGGCCGAGGTGCACGACGACGGCTGGCCGGCGGCACGGCCCGAGGACGGGGTGCCCTCCTGGAAGGACGCCCCGGCCATCGTGCCGGCGGAGAAGTCCACCGTTCGCGCCGCCGAGCCCGTCCGATGAGCGAGTCAGCGGTGGACGCCGCCTCGCTCGGTGCGGAGAGCCGGATGCTCGTCGACGGCGAGCTCGTGGCGGCGACCGGCGGCGGGACGTTCGAGAACGTCAATCCGGCAACCGAGGAGGTGCTCGGGGTGGCCGCCGACGGCACGGCGGAGGACATGGCCCGGGCCGTGGCCGCGGCCCGCCGGGCCTTCGACACCACCGACTGGGCCACGGACCGCGAACTGCGGCAACGGTGCCTTCTGCAGCTGCAGGCCGCGCTCGAGGACGAGCGCGAGGCGCTGCGGGCCGAGTTGGTGGCCGAGGTGGGCTGCCCGGTGCTCACGACCTACGGGCCCCAACTCGACGCGCCGCTGTCGGAGGCCCTCACCTGGCCGGCGGAGATGATCGACCGCTTCCCATGGCGACGGTCCCTCGGCACCAAGGACCCGTTCGGCATGGGTGCGCTCAACGAGCGGGAGGTCTGGAAGGAGCCGATCGGCGTGGTCGGCGTGATCGTGCCGTGGAACTTCCCGTTCGAGATCCTGGCCAACAAGCTGGGCCCGATCCTGGCCATGGGCAACACGTGCGTGGTGAAGCCGGCTCCGGACACCCCCTGGAACGCCACCCGCGTGGCACGCCTGATCGCGGAGAGGACCGAGATCCCCGCAGGTGTGGTCAACGTGGTGACCTCGTCGGACCACCTGGTGGGAGAGGTCCTGACCACGTCGCCCGAGGTCGACATGGTCGCGTTCACCGGCTCGAGCGTCACCGGGCGCCGGGTGATGGCTGCGGCGTCGGAGACCCTGAAGCCGGTGTTCCTGGAACTCGGCGGGAAGTCCGTCAACCTCGTTCTCGACGACGCCGACATCGCCGCGTCGGTGCCCGGCGCCGCCATGGTGTGCTTCCACGCCGGGCAGGGGTGCGCCATGCCGACACGGCTGATGGTGCCCCGCACTCGACTCGACGAGGCGCTCGAGGTGTTGGAGCCCGCCTTCGCCGCCATGACCTACGGGAACCCCACCGACCCGGGGAACCTGATGGGGCCGCTCATCTCGGCCCGCCAGCGTGAACGGGTGCTCGGCTACGTCGAGGCGGGCAGGGCCGAGGGGGCGCGTCTGGTGTGCGGCGGAGGGATCCCTGCGCACCTCGACCGGGGCTGGTTCGTGGAGCCGACGCTGTTCGCGGACGTGGACCCGTCCATGACGATCGCCCAGGAGGAGATCTTCGGGCCCGTCCTGGTGGTCATCCCCTTCGACGACGACGACGATGCGGTGCGGATCGCCAACGACAGTCGCTACGGCCTGTCGGGGATGATCACCTCCGCCGACCTGGACCGGGCCCGCGGCGTGGCGGCGCGGATCCGCACCGGGACGCTGGGGATCAACGGTGGGATCTGGTACGGGGCGGACGCCCCGTTCGGCGGCTACAAGCAGTCGGGCATCGGCCGCCAGTGCGGCATCGAGGGCCTGGAGATCTTCACGGAGACCAAGACCGTCGCCTGGCCCGCCGGGCCGGCGTGACGCCGAGTAAGAAGGGGAGTCGGACCATGCCAGGACCATTGGAGGGGATTCGCGTCATCGAGGTCGCGAGCTGGATGTTCATTCCGTCGGGGGGCTCGGTCCTGGTCGACTGGGGGGCCGACGTCATCAAGGTCGAACATCCCGAGATGGGCGACCCGCAGCGTGGACTCGTCACCTCGGGTCTCCTCCCGGGTGGGGCCGGTGCGGTCAACTTCATGATCGAGCAGCCCAACCGGGGGAAGCGTTCGGTCGGCATCGACCTGTCCACCGACGGGGGTCGTGAGGTCCTCATGACCCTCGTCGCCGAGGCGGACGTGTTCCTCACCAACTACCTGCCGCACGTGCGGGCCAAGCTCCGGATCGACACCGACGACCTGCGGGCCGTGAACCCGAACCTCGTCATCGCCCGCGGGTCGGGTGCCGGGCCGCTCGGTCCCGACGCCGGCAAGGGCGGCTACGACGGCGCGTCGTTCTGGGCCCGGGGCGGCGTGGGCGCCACGATGCCGGACCGTGAGGGATGGCCCCCCGGCCAGCCCACGCCGGCCTTCGGCGACGTGATGGGTGGGCTCGCCACCGCCGGGGCGATCGCCGCGGCCCTGGTCCAGCGGGAACGGACCGGCGAGCCGAGCGTGGTCGACGTGTCGTTGCTGTCCACGGCGATGTGGCAGATCTCACCGATGATCATCGCATCGAAGCTGTTCGGCTTCTCGAAGATCCCCCAGGGTGACCGCACCAGGTCGCCCAACCCCGGCGTTGGCACCTACCGCACCGCGGACGACCGCTACATCGCGCTGATCCTCCTGCAGTCCGACAAGCACTGGGAGGACTTCGTGCGGCGGCTCGGTGTGCCCGACATGGCCACGGACCCGAAGTTCGCCGACTCGACCGCCCGGGCCCAGAACGGGCCGGAGTGCATCGCACGCCTCGACGAGGCCTTCGGCAGCCGGCCGCTCGAGTACTGGAAGGAGGCGCTCGCGGACTTCGAGGGGGTGTGGAGCCCGTTCCAGACCCTCGACGAGCTCTACGACGACCCGCAGGTGATCGCGAACGGGTACCTGCCGACGATGACCGCCGGCAACGGCGAGGAGGTGCAGCTGGTGGCCAGCCCGGCCCTGTTCGACGAGCAGCCCGTGCAGGTGGAGCGTGCGCCCGAGCACGGGGAGCACACCGAGATCGTGCTCATGGAGGCCGGCTACGACTGGGACCGGATCGCCGCACTGAAGGAGTCCGGCGCGATTCTCTGACCTCAGCGGGCGGAGCCGCCCCGGCGCACCTCGCGGTAGGGGATCTCCCGGTCGGCCGCGGCCTCCCGCGGCATGCCCAGCACCCGCTCGCTGATGATGTTGCGCTGGATCTCGTTCGAGCCGCCGCCGAGCGAGACGCCCTGACGCGAGAGGCTGTTCAGCCCGAGCTGGGCGCCCACGCCGGGTTCGCCCTCGGGCCAGGCCACCACCGAACCGCCGGCGATCTCGAGGCCGATCTCGGTTCGTCGCATCACGTTCGTGGCGCCGAACAGCTTGATGATGGACCCGGCGGGCGGTGGCATCGCTCCGGTCGCCATGCCCCCGGTCACCCGCCGCACGAGCTGGCCGGCCACGAGCTGCCGGACGTGCGCCTCGGCCACAAGGCGCCGCACGTGGGGGTCGGCCTCGCGGCCGGCCTCCTTCGCGGCGTCGACCATGGTGGAGTCCGCGCCGCCGGAGTCGTGGCTGGCGCTGGCGCCGCTGGTGTAGGGCGACCCACCGCCCACGGCGAGCCGCTCGTGGACGAGCAGGCGTGAGGCCACGGTCCAGCCGTCGTCGACCTCGCCGACGACGTCGGAGGCGGGGATCGGCACGTCGTCGAAGAACTCCTGGCAGAACTCGAGCGTCCCGTCGACCTGGCGGATCTGCTCGACGGTGACGCCGGGCTGGTGGATCTTCATGATGAACATCGTGAGCCCGCGGTGCTTCGGCACGTCCCAGTTGGTGCGGGCCAGGCACATCGCCCAGTCGCTCGCGTAGGCCGCGGAGCTCCAGATCTTGGAGCCGTTGAGGACGAAGACGTCGCCGTCGCGGTCGGCCCGGGTGAGGCAACCCGCCAGGTCGGAGCCACCGCTGGGCTCGGAGAGGAACTGGACCCACAGCTCCTCGCCCCGGAGGATCGGGGGGAGGTGGCGGAGCTTCTGCTCGTGCGTGCCGAACTCCACGAGGGTGGCGGCCAGGATGCCCAGTGTCGGCACGTTCAACGAGAACGGCATGTCGTAGGGGGCCGACTCGGCGGTGAAGGCACGCTGGTGCTCGGTGGTGAGGCCGAGCCCGCCGTACTCCTTCGGGAAGCAGATGCCGGCGAACCCGCCCGCCCACAGACGGGCCTGCAGTTCGCGCTCGCGTTCGCGGCGTTCGTCGCTGCGGTCGTTCCAGCCGTCGCCGAGCGGCGGCATGTTCTCGGCCAGCCAGACCCGGGCCCGGGTCCGGAAGTCATCGACGGGTTCCATCTCCTCGGTCACGCCGGCGTCGGTCATGCGGGCACCCCCATCAGCAGCGTCGCGATGCGGTCAGCGTGGTCCTCCGGGGTCCCGTACGAGGCCCGGTTGACCGTGACTCGGCGCAGGTACAGGTGGAGGTCGTGCTCCCAGGTCACCCCGATGCCCCCGTGCA
>JBMOJH010000027.1:0-34178 GCA_049316905.1 Microthrixaceae bacterium
ACGACCCATACTGACGACATGGATGTCGTGGGTCACGACGAGGACGCCACCCCACCGCCGCCGCGCGGGGGGGCCGGCCACCCCGACGGGCACGACGTCGCCGCCCGGATCCGGGACGCGGCGTTCGAGGCCGAGCGCGAGACCGGCGACCGCGAGGAGACCGAGGCCGAGGTCCGGCGCGGCGTCATCATCCGGCTGGCCCGCACCGTCGGCGGCTTCTTCCTCATCGGGCTCGGCATCGCCCTGCTCCCGCTCCCCGGGCCGGGGTGGGTGACGATCATCGTCGGGCTCGGCCTGCTGCCCTACGCCTGGGCGCAACGCACGATCCGCCTGATCCGACGCCGCATCCCCGGGGTGCCCGAGGACGGCCGCATCCCCACCCGCACGTGGGTCGTCATGGGCCTGATCCTCGCCGCCACGATGACCGTGTCGATCCTGTTCGGCGACGTGATCGGTCGGGCCATCGGCGACGCGTGGTCCTCGATCTGGAGCTGAGCGGGCCCGCTACGGTCCTGCCATGACCACCTTCCCGCCCGCGGTCCACCACACGCTGTCCGGGGCCCACGCCCCCGATGGCGACCCCGGCGGGATCCGCCTGGCCGTGCACGAGCTGGGCGACGGCGGCGACCGGCCCGCCGTGGTCTTCTGCCACGGCTTCCCGGAGCTCGCCTACTCATGGCGGCACCAGCTGCCCGCCGTGGCCGACGCCGGCTTCCGCGCCATCGCCCCGGACCAGCGCGGCTACGGCGGCTCGAGCGCACCCGACGCGGTCGACGCCTACGGGCTCGGGAACCTGTGCGGCGACCTCGCCGACCTCCTCGACGCGCTCGAGGTGGACCGCGCCGTGTTCGTGGGCCACGACTGGGGCGGGTTCGTCGCCTGGGCCATGCCCGTGCTGTTCCCCGAGCGCTGCGCCGGCGTGGTCGGGGTCTGCACGCCGTACATCCCGTTCCCGAGCACCGAGTTCCTGCGGGCGATGTTCCCCGACGACGAGAAGATGTACATGCTCTGGTTCCAGCAGCCGGGCGTGGCCGAGGCGGTGCTCGACCCGCAGGCGCGGCTGTTGTTCGAGAAGCTCATGATCGGTGGCATCGACCCCGCCGAGCTGCTCGCCGAGCAGCTGGCGAGCGGCGAGCTCGACATGAACCCGTTCCGGGACCTCGCCGGCCTCGAGTCGCGGGGCGAGCCGATCGTCGGGGAGGACGAGCTGTCGGTGTACGCCTCCACGTTCGAGCGCACCGGGTTCCGCGGCGGGATCAACTGGTACCGGAACATCGACGCGAACGGCGCCGCGCACCCCGACGTGGGCACCCGCCGGCTGGAGCTCCCCACGCTGATGATCTGCGCCGAGTGGGACCCCGCGCTGCGCCCGGAGATGGCCGCCGGTATGCCCGAGCTGTGCTCCGACCTGGAGATGCACACCGTCGCGAGGGCCGGCCACTGGGTGCAGCAGGAGTCGCCCGAGGAGGTCGACGACCTGCTCGTGGACTGGCTGGTCCGCCGCTTCGGCTGATCCCCCCAGCCGGCAACGGCTGAGCCCCCCCCCCGCCGGGAACGGCTGACCGCGCCCGGGGACGGGAAGAACCGGACCCGTCCGGGTGGTTCTGATCCTCCGACCTCCCCTGCGGGGTCGCACCACAGGACCACGAACGGAACGGATTCACCCATGAGCCTGAGCGTCGGCGACGAGGCCCCCGACTTCACCCTGAACGACACCGACGGCAACGCCGTCACCCTCAGCTCCTTCCGGGGCTCGAGGTCGGTGACCGTCGTGTTCATCCCGTTCGCGTTCACCGGGGTCTGCCAGGGCGAACTCTGCGAGCTGCGGGACAACCTCGAGGCCTTCCGCTCGGCCGACAACGAGGTGCTCGTGATCACCTGCGACCGGTCGCCCAGCCTGAAGGAGTGGGGCGCGCAGCAGGGCTACACGTTCCCGCTGCTCTCCGACGGGTGGCCCCACGGCGAGGTCAGTCGCGCCTACGGCTGCTTCAACGAGGCGATCGGCTGCGCGGAGCGGCTCACGGTCGTGGTCGGCAAGGACGGCCGCGTCGCCGAGCTGTTCCGCTCCGGCGGCCTCGGCGAGGCCCGCCCGCTGTCGTCCTACACCGACGCGCTGGCCAAGGTCTGACCCCCCCCCTCCGGGGATCTGCGGAGGTTCACTCGCCCCTGGGGCGACCGAGGACCCCTATTCCCCGGGAGTGGTGGCGGTTGCGGCGTGGAGGAGCGCGCGGAGCTCCTCCACCCGCGCGGGCCAGGCATAGCCGTCGGCCACGCGGGCTGCCGCGGCCGCGCCCATGCGTTCACGGCGCGGCCGGTCCGCGAGCAGCTCGCCGACCTCCCGGGCCACCTCGTCCACGTCGGT
The DNA here is from genome assembly GCA_049316905.1 of Microthrixaceae bacterium. GTDB lineage: Bacteria > Actinomycetota > Acidimicrobiia > Acidimicrobiales > Microtrichaceae > CAIPVR01. Next base: position 2,363 of record JBMOJH010000027.1, read on the forward strand.
GCCGTCGACCAGCACGCCGGCATCCGGCGCGCCCACCGCGTCGGGCACCCCGCCGATCCGACCGGCGACCGCGGGCACGCCCACGCCCTCGGCCTGGATGACCACGATCCCGAACGCCTCCACCTCGAGACCCCGCCGGCGCTCCCGGGTGGGGAACGCGAAGACGTCGCCGGCCGCGTAGTGCGCGGGCAGCTCCGCGTCCGGCACCTGACCGGCGAAGACCACGTCACCGGCCACGCCACACCGACGGGCGAGGCGCTCGAGCTCCTCCCGGTGCTCGCCGCCGCCGACCACCAGCAGCGCCGCGCCCGGCACCTGCCGCCGGATCGCCGGCAGCGCCCGGATCAGGGTGTCCTGGCCCTTCCGGGCCACGAGGCGCGACACCGTCACCACCAGGGGCCGGCCGACGAGTCCGTGCTGGTGCCGCACCGCCGAGCCGTCCACCCCGGCGTGGTACTCCGACGGGTCCACCGCCGGTGGCAGCAGCGCGTAGCGGGGGCCCGGACCGAAGGCCGGGCGCAGCAGCCCGTCGCACCAGTTGGAGACGAAGGTGACGAGCGCCGCGTCGCGGCCGATGTGGCGCAGGAACCGGGCACCGCCCGGCCCGCGGACCACGCTCACCTCCAGCCCGTGGGTGAATGCCGCGTAGGGCACGCCGGTGCGCCGCCGCAGGCGCGGCCCCATCAGCCCCAGCGGGAACGCGGCGCCGAACACCACCACCTCCGCGCCGGTGCTCCGCACCAGCAACGCCACCCGCCGTGCCACCCTCGGCGTCGGGAGCAGCGTGCGTACCGGGTGGCGCACCACCCGGTAGGGCGCCGTGGCGTCGAACTCCTCCGCGCCGTCCCACGTGGAGCCGAACAGCGTGACCTCGTCACCTGCCGCGACGAGGCCACGCGCGAGCTGGTCCACGTAGTACTGGATCCCGCCCACCCGGGGCGGCAGGTCGTTGGTGACGACGAGGATCCGCATCCCGCTCAGCTCCCCTCCCAGCGGCCCGCGCCGCGGTCGGAGTCGCCCACGAAGCGGCCCTCGGGACCCGCCAGCGTGGTGGGCGTCGCCGCGGTCAGCAGGTCCTCGCAGCGGGGCGGTCCGGCGGCACGCGCCGCGGCGTCCACACGCCGGCCCACGGCGATCACCTCCTCGAGCAGCCGTCGACCCGACGCCGGGATCTCACCCAGGTGGTCCGACACCGTGACCGGACCCCCGGTGGCAGCCACCAGCCGGGCCCAACCGTGGAGCTGCGCCTCGTCGAGCTCCGTGCCGCCGGTGCGCAGGTGCAGCCGGCCCGGGTCGCCCTGCCAGAGACGGCGGTGCTGGTGCGCCCGGCCCATCGCGTTGCGCCACGCGTTGCGCACCGCGGGGACCGTGGCGCGGTAACCGGCATCAGGCCACAGGGCGTCGTCGGGCTCGAACCATCCGGCCGCCTCGGGCCCGGTCCGCAGCACGTCGACCGCCCCGATGCACGGCCCCAGGGGCGCGTCGGTGGTCGCGAGCGTCACCGCGTCGCCCACCCCGCGACGGAGCGCGTCGAGGCCGAGGCGCACGCGCTGCGCCGGGGTGCGGCCGGGGTCGTGGAACCGGCCGGGCAGGGCCGGGGCGCGCAGCTCGGCGAGCGAGAAGTGGGTGAACCCGAGGTCGACGAGCTCGGCGCCGAGGGCCTCGAGGTGCTCGAGCACCTCGGGGTGCGAGGTGTCGAGCACGTACAGGAGCTCGCCCCCGCCCCGGAGGGCCCCCACCAGCGGGCCGCCGTCGAGGTCGCCGGCGAGCCAGTCGGGATGCGCGGCGATGACCGCGGCGTCCCGCACGGCCAGGAACGGTGCCAGACCCAGGCCGGGCCGGAGCCCGGCGGAGGCCACCGCGTGCGCCATCGCGCCGGGACCCGAGGGGAACGAGAGCCCGCCGAGGCCCCGGTCCGCGGCGTCGGCGGCGAGGCCGCCCTCGACCCGGAACACGTCGAGGGGCCACTGACCCGCCCGGTCGAGCTCGGCCAGGATCGTCCGCTCACGGAGCTCGCCGCCGAGGTGCGGGCCGGAGGACCAGATGACCTGGTGCGGGCCCCGGACCCGGGCCGCGGCACGCCGGCCGGCCTCGGCGGACCATCCCTCCAGGTCGCCGACCGGGTCGTCGCCGCGGGTGAGCCACACCTCGTGGAGCGGACGCTCCTCCCCCGCCCGCAGGACCGCCCCGCCCAGGAACGCCTCCGCCACGAGTTCGTTGCCGGTGCGGCCCGGCCCGTAGCGGAAGGTCCCGTCGTGGAGGTCGCCGCCGAGGAACCCGGCCACCACCCCGCCGTCGTCGTCCGCGAGGGCGACCACCAGCTCCGAGCGCAGTTCGTCGGCCGGGGCGGGACGCCCGTCGGCGTGATGCGCCGCCACCGACCAGCCGGCCAGGGCGCCGGCGGCCGGGTCGACGTCCACACCGGGTCGCAGCAGACCGCAGCGGCTCGAGGACGAGCGGCCGTGGGAGAACATGCGCACGCGGCCGCGCACCCCCCGGGCCGACAGCACCGCGCGGACGCACCGCAGGGCGACCGGCGCGCCGGTGCCGTTGACGACCCGCCAGGAGAACCCCGTCGGGGTCTCGCGGACCGTCACCTCCACCCCGTCGGGCGCCGGGCCACCGTCGGCGGCCACCGCGCCGCTGCGGTGACGGGTCAGCTGCATCCGGGCGAACGACCGGGGTCGCTCAGCGGACCGTGTCGCGGAAGAACGCGAGGGTCGCGTCCCAGGCCTCGGCCGCCGCGGCCTCGTCGTGCGCCTCGGGCCGGGTGTCGTTGAAGAACGCGTGGCCCACGCCGGGGTGCACGACCAGCTCCGCGTCCTTGCCGCGCGACCGCAGTTCGTCCTCGAGCGCCCGGGCCGCGGCCGGCCCGAAGAAGTCGTCCTCCTCGGCGTAGTGCCCGCGCACCGGGGCCTGCAGCCGGTCCCAGTCGGGCTGGGCACCCTCCCACGGGATCAGGCCGTAGTACGGCGCGCACGCCGCCACGTCGTCGGCCTCGTTGCACGCCACGGTGAGGGCGAGGCCGCCGCCCATGCAGAAGCCGATCACGCCGACCTTCTCCGAGCTCACCGCGTCGCTCCCCTTGAGGTAGGCGATCGCGCCGCGGAGGTCCTTGGCGGCCTGGCCGAGGTTGAGCGCCATCATGAGCTTGCCGGCCTCGTCGGGCTCGGTGTTGGCCACCGCGTCACCGCGGTAGAGGTCGGGTGCCAGGGCACTGAATCCCGCCGCCGCGAACCGGTCGCACACGTCCTTGATGTGGTCCACGAGACCCCACCACTCCTGGATGACCACGATGCCCGGGCCGGAGCCGGTGGCGGAGGGCGAGAACCAGCCGGAGCCGGTGGAGCCGTTGGAGGGGAAGTCGACCATGGAACCCATGCCGGGAACCGTAGTCACCCGGCGAGGCGGAACAGCTCCGGTGCCACCGGGCAGTCGGTGTGGCGCAGCGCCTCGGCGGGCTCGACCACCCCGCCCACGCCGGCGACGCGGTCCACCAACGCCATCGGGACCCGCTCGTGGGCGGCGTCGAGCGGGTCGACCGACGCCGACCACCGGCCGACCAGCGCCTCGTACATGCGTGCCGGGAGCAGCCGGCCCGCGCCGGCCACCACCCACGTGGGCACGCCCTCGGCGCGGGCCGCGGCCGCCGCGGCCCGGCCACCCGCGGCCACGAGCACCTCGTCCGGGCCGACCGCGAGCGCGTCGAGAAGGACCACGCCGCCCCCGCCGGAGGCCGCGGCCTCGGCCACCGCGGTGGCCACGGCGCGAGCCGGCACCTCCTCGGCCACCACGTCGAGATCCACGAGCCGCCGCACCACGTCGTGGGCCTCGCCGTCGCTGTCCACCGCGAGCACCGTCACGTCGCCGCGCCGGCCGAGCGCGGCCAGGGCCTGCTCCGGCCAGCCCGGCACCACCACCGTGACGGAGTCCGCGAGGGCGGCGGCCAGCAGGCGCGCCGTCGGGTCCTCGTGCAGCTCCTGGACCGCGGCGCGCGCCTCGGGGAAGGGGTCGGGGGCGCAGAGCATCCGGGCGCACAGCCACCAGAGCGGCCCGCACTCGAGGTGCCGGTCGATGATCCGGCGGCACGCGGCCACCAGCCCGGCCGGGTCGTCCCGGAAGGCCGAGAGGGCCGAGGCCGACTCCTCCACGAGCAACTCGGCGGGCGCGCCCCGGGCCCTGGCGACGAACCGGAGCCGTTCGATCGGGTGCACCGGGCGAGTGTACGTGGCCCGGATCTGCCCACCCCCGGCGGGCCGCGCTACTTTTCGGGCCCGATGACGACGGCGCCCGCAGACCTCGAGCTCCACCCGATCGGGGGCGAGACCCGCTCCCTCGGACAGCAGACCGCACTGTTCCACCTCGTGCTGGTGGCCATCGACCCCTACACCTACGAGAGCTCGTGGATCCTCGGGACCGCCGGGCGGATCCTCGAGGAGTTCCGGGGCGCCGACTGCCGGGTCGCCTGGCTCGTCACCGCCCCGGAGGCCGACGCCGAGGCGTTCCTCGGCCCGTGGGCCGAGCGGATCCTCACGATCTGCGACCCGGAGCGCACGGTGGTGTCCGGGCTCGGGATCGAGGCCATCCCGGCGCTGGTGCACATCGGCAACGACCTGACGGTGATCGGCCACGTCGACGGCTGGGACCCCGAGGAGTGGAAGGTCGTCACCGACCGCCTGGGCGACATGATGAGCTGGTCGCGGCCGTCGATCCCCAAGACCGGGGATCCGGTCGCGTTCGCCGGCAGCCCCGCCCGGGGCTGAGCCCCGGGCTGAGCCCAGGTCCAGCGCACCGGCCGGCCGTTCAGCGCGCCGCCCGCACCCCGACTGCCTCGAGTTCGTCCGCGGGAACGGGCCGGCCGAACAGGAAGCCCTGTCCGGTGTCGCACCCCCAGGCCCGCAGCAGCTCCATCTGCAGCGGCGTCTCGATGCCCTCCGCCACCACCCGCAGGCCCAGCTGGTCGCCGAGGTCGCACAGGGCCCGCACGATGGCGGAGTCCTCGTCCGCCACCCCGATGCCGTCCACGAACGACCGGTCGATCTTCAGCGCCTGCACCGGGAAGCGCCGGAGGTACGTGAGCGACGAGTAGCCGGTGCCGAAGTCGTCGATGGACAGGTGCACCCCGAGCCCCCGCAGCGCGGTGAGCGTGCGCGTCGCCGCGCGGGTGTCGGCCATCAGCGCGGACTCGGTGATCTCGAGCCACAGGTCCCCGGCGGGCAGGCCGGTCTGGGCCAGGACCTCCGCCACCAGGGCCACGAAGTCGCCGCCCGCGAGCTGCTGTGCGGCCACGTTCACCGACACCCATGGCCGCGGTCGGCCGGGCTGGGCCGGCGTCCAGGTCGCAGCGGTGGCGCACGCGCTGCGCAGCACCCACTCGCCGAGCTCCACCATCAGGCCTGCACCGTCGGCGAGGTCGAGGAAGTCCGCCGGCGCCATCAGTCCCCGCTCCGGGTGGCGCCAACGCACCAGGGCCTCCGCACCGGCCGTCAGGCCGGTGTCGAGGGCCACCATCGGCTGGAAGTGCACGACCAGCTCACCCGCGTCGCCCTCGCCGGCGTGGCGCAGCACCTGGTGCAGCTCGCCCACCAGGCGATGGGCCCGGGTCAGCACCGGCACGTCGTCGGAGCGGAACCACTCCACGCGGTTCCGCCCGCGCTCCTTCGCCCGGTACATGGCGGCATCGGCCTCGGCCAGCAGGTCGGAGGCGGTGGCCTCCGGCCGGGACAGCGCCACCCCGATGCTCGCCGTCGGGTAGCTCACCTCCCCGCCCACCTCGACCGGGTACCGCAGGGCCTCCACCACCCGGTCCAGCCGGTCCCGGTGCTGGGCCCGCGGCTCGGAGGGGAACAGGACGCAGAACTCGTCGCCGCCGAAGCGGGCGACGTAGGCATCGGCGCCGGCGGCCTCCACCAGCCGCCGGCCGCACGCCACGAGCAGCTCGTCACCAGCCACGTGACCCAGCGAATCGTTGACCACCTTGAACTGGTCGAGGTCCACGAAGGCCACGGCCACCGGGGGCGGCCGCCGGCCCACATCGGAGGCCCGGCGCCCCGGCGTCGCGGCCACCCGGGCGAGTTCGGCGGACAGGCGCCGCTCGAACGACGCCCGGTTCGGGAGCCCGGTCAGAGGGTCGTGGTTGGCGAGGAACGACAGCTCCTGCTGGGCCCGGTGCCGGTCCGTGGTGTCCTCGAGGAGCCCGAGGAGCCCCGGCGGATCGAGCGCGGGCAACGGGACGACCTCGAGGTGCATGTGACGCAGCTCGTCGCGGACCCGCACGGTGAAGTCCTGCACGAACGACCGACGACGCCCGGCGAGGAGCTCGCCGCGGAGCCGGGCGTGCTCGGCGCCGACCGGACCGGTGGCGTAGTCCTCGAGCCGACCGCCGACGAGGACCTCGGGCGGCACGCCGGTGAGGCGGGTCAGCCGACGGTTCACGCTGAGCAGGCGGCCCTCCGCGTCGCCGATCACCACCCCGAGCGGCGCCGCGTCGAAGACCGTGCGGAACAGGTCCTCGCTGGCCCGGAGGCGATCCAGCGTGCCCGTCATCTCGGACAGCACGGAGAGGAAGTTCATGACGACCATCGCGCCGAGCACCACCGCCAGCACCGCCACCTCGCCGGTGAGGGCCCCGGTGCGGGCCACCTCCCACGCCGCGAGCCCCACCGCGAGGGCGACCGGCGAGTACAGCAGCATGCGGCGCCGACTGCCGATGTCGGCCGGCCGGGCCACGTCGTCGGAGGACAGCACGAGCCCCACCGCCATGAGCGGGGCGAGCACGAACGGGAGGTACAGGAGGCCGCCGCGCATGTTCCCGTCGGTGAGCGACTCGTGGAGCAGGGCGAGATCCGCGACCGTCGCCAGGAACGCCGCGGCCGCGAGCCACCACAGCGGCGCCCGCCGGGGCTGGTACACCGCCGCGGTCAGGATGATCGACGCGGCGACGACCTCGATCGCCGGCGAGAACAACCCGGTTGGCTCCATGCCGGCGACCACCGAGGGCAGCGTCGCCCGGATCACCACCCAGCCCGAGAAGCAGAAGGCCGAGCCGACGAGCAGGGCGTCGAAGACCACCCGCCAGCGGGTGGCACCCGACAGGCGGCCGAAGCAGAGGCGGAACAAGCCGTAGAAGCCGGCCGGCAGGCCGACCACCCAGACGAGGTTCCACCACCCGGTCCGTGTGGACAGGGGTGCGCCCGGATCGAGCACCACGACCAGCACCCGATCGGTCGCCCACACCGCGGCGAACACCGCGATGCCGATCCAGCCGGAGTCGGGCTCGGTCCGGCGGCGGCGCCACGCCACGACCGCCACCACCAGCGCGCACACGATCTGCTGCACCCGCAGGACGGTGGGCGCGGCGTCGTCGGCCCCGGCCAGCACCAGCGCGACGAGGGCGGCGAGCGCCACCGTGGCAGCGACCACCGCCACCCACGGAAGGGCGCGGAGCGACGGATGGGAGGACGGGCTCCTCACCAATCCAGCATGCCGGGGGCGATGACGCGATCCTCCCTGCCGGATCCGCCGGCCGGCGGCGCCCCGGTGGCGCCCTCAGCGGGCCAGCCAGCCCCCGTCCACGGCGAGGACGTGGCCCGTCACGTAGCTCGAGGCGTCGCCCGCGAGGAACAGCAGCGCGCCGTCGAGCTCGTCGGGCTCCCCGCCCCGGCCCATGGGCGTGTTGCGGGTGATGAAGGCGAAGCCCGCCTCGTCGTCGAACATCTCCTCCTGGGTCATCTCGGAGGGGAACCAGCCGGGGGCGATCGCGTTGACCCTCACCCCCTTGCGGCCCCACTCGCAGCCGAGCTGGCGGGTGAGGTTCACCACCGCACCCTTGCTCGCGCAGTACGCCGCCTCCTTGATCGGGGCCGACGCCACCAGCCCGAGGACCGACGCGATGTTCACGATGCTGCCCCGCCCGGCCGGCAGCATCTCCCGGGCCGCGAGCTGGGCCAGGTGGTAGACGGCGGTGACGTTGATGTCCATGGTCCGCTCGAAGTGCTCGATCGGTTCGGACTCGGCCGCGGCGGGCACGCCGTAGCCGGCGTTGTTGACCAGCACGTCGAGGCGGCCACCGGCCTCCACGGCCCGGGCCACGACCCGCTCCCGGTCGGCGGCGACGGTCAGGTCCGCCGCGACCGGCACGAGCCGCTCCCCGAGGGCCTCGGCGAGCGCGTCGAGACGGTCCGCACGGCGGGCGGCCGCCACCACCGTGGCCCCCGCGGCGTGCAGCACGCGGGCGAAGCGGTCACCGAGGCCGGAGGAGGCCCCGGTCACCACGGCCACACGGCCGTCGAGGCGGAACAGGTCGGTGGGATCCCCGGCGATGGCGTTCACGGGCGGCGACGCTACCGGGAGCGGCCACCACGCTCCCCACCGGCGCTCACCCGTCGGCACCGGCCACCGAGGTCCTGCCGGTGGCCCGGCGGGTGTCAGGCTGTGCCCATGGCAACCGGCACCGGCAACGGGCAGGGCATGGGCCCGCACGGCGTGCGGGTCGACCTGGGCTTCACGCACGTGGCCCTGCAGGTCGGCGACCTCGACCGGTCCCTCGCGTTCTACGAGCGGTTCGGCCACATGACCCCGGTCCACCGCCGGACCGGTTCCGACGGTGTGCGGGTGGCGTGGATCACCGACCACACCCGACCCTTCGTGATCGTGCTCATCGAGACCGCGGTGAGCCACCCGCTCGGCGGCTGGGCGCACCTGGGGGTGGGCGTGGCGTCGCGGGACGACGTGGACCGCGCAGTGGCCGAGGCCCGGGCCGAGGGCGTGGTCGTCTACGGCCCGGAGGACTCCGGCCCACCGGTCGGCTACTACGCCGTGCTCGTGGACCCGGACGGCCACCAGTTGGAGTTGGCCTTCGGCCAGGAGGTGGCGTTCACCGTGGACCACGACGGCCACGACCCCACCCGGCCGACCCCTGACCCGTCCTCCTGAGCGTGCGTACCCCTCAGGGGCAAGGACACTCAGGAGAGCAGGGACGCTCAGGAGAAGCGGCGGTGGCGCCTCAGCGGGGCGCGGGGCGGAAACGCCGGAGGCGCAGCGAGTTCGTGACCACGAACAGGCTGCTGGCCGCCATCGCAGCGCCGGCCAGCATCGGGTTGAGCCAGCCGAGCGCGGCCACCGGGATCGCCGCCACGTTGTAGGCGAACGCCCAGAAGAGGTTGCCCTTGATGGTGCCCAGGGTCCGGCGGGACAGCCGGATCGCGTCGGGCGCCACCCGCAGGTCGCCGGAGGTCAGCGTCAGGTCCGACGCCTCGATCGCCGCGTCGGTGCCGGTGCCCATGGCGATGCCGAGGTCCGCGGTGGCGAGCGCCGCCGCGTCGTTCACCCCGTCACCGACCATCGCCACCACCCGGCCCTCGCGCTGCAGGCGGGTGACGGCGTCCACCTTGTCCTCGGGCAGGACCTCGGCGATCACGTCGTCCTCGTCGATGCCCACGGCGGCGGCCACCGCGCGCGCCGGCGCGGCGCCGTCGCCGGTGAGCAGGACCGGTCGCAGCCCGAGGGCCCGGAGTGACGCGACGGCCTCCGTCGCACCGACCTTCGGAGTGTCGGCCACCGCGACCAGCACCCGCACCCGGCCCTCCCAGCCGGCGGCCACCACGGTGCGCCCCTCGGCGGCCTGCTCGTCGAGGGCGGCGGCCAGCCCGTCGGGCAGGACCAGGCCGCGCCCGGCAAGGAAGGAGGGCCGCCCGGCGGCCACCTCCACGCCCTCCACCGTGCCGGTGACCCCGCGGCCCGCCACGTTCGCGAACGCGTCCACCGCGGGGAGCGTGCCGGCGCGGGCGGTGCCCTCGGCCGCCACCGCGCGGGCGATCGGGTGTTCCGACGCGGCCTCCACGGCGGCGAGGCGCCGCAGCGCGGCGTCGGGGTCCTCGCCCTCGGCGGCGACCACCGCCACCACCGCCATGATGCCGGTGGTGACCGTGCCGGTCTTGTCGAGCACGACGGTGTCCACCGCTCGGGTGGACTCGAGGACCTCGGGACCCTTGATGAGGATCCCCATCTGGGCGCCCCGGCCCGTGCCCACGAGCAATGCCACGGGTGTGGCCAGGCCGAGGGCGCAGGGGCAGGCGATGATCAGCACCGCCACCGCGGCGCTGAAGCCCCGGCCCGGGTCGCCGAGGAGCGACCACACCACGAGGGTCAGCAGCGACAACGCGATCACGACCGGCACGAAGACGCCGGCTACGCGGTCGGCGAGGCGCTGCACCTGGGCCTTGCCCGTCTGGGCGTCCTCCACGAGCTGGGCCATCCGGGCGAGCTGTGTGTCGGCACCCACCCGCGTCGCCCGCACGACCAGCCGGCCCGAGGTGTTCACCGTGGCGCCGGTGACGGGGTCGCCGGGGCCCACGTCGACCGGCACGCTCTCGCCGGTGAGCATGGCGGCGTCGACCGCGGAGGTGCCCTCCTCGACCACGCCGTCGGTGGCGATCCGCTCGCCGGGGCGCACCACGAACCGGTCGCCCACCGCGAGCGCCTCCACCGGGACCAGCTCCTCGGTGCCGTCGGCGGCGAGCCGCGACACCTCCTTGGCGCCCAGGGTGAGGAGTGCCTCGAGCGCGGCGCCGGCACGCCGCTTGGCCCGGGCCTCCAGGTAGCGGCCCAGGAGGATGAAGGTGGGCACCGCGGCGGCCACCTCCAGGTAGGTGTGGTCGAGGCCGCCGTCGGGAGCCTGCAGCAACGACGAGGACATCGTCATCCCGGTCATACCGGCGTCGCCGAAAAACAGGGCGACCAGCGAGTAGGCGTAGGCGGCCACCACCCCGACCGAGATGAGCGTGTCCATGGTGGCGGTGCCGTGACGGGCGTTGCGCCACGCGGCGACGTGGAACGGCCACGCACCCCACACCGCCACCGGACTGGCGAGGGTGAGGCAGAGCCACTGCCAGTTGTCGAAGTGCAGGGCGGGCACCATCGAGATGACCACCACGGGCAGCGCGAGTGCGGCCGACACCACGAGGCGGTGGCGCAGCTCCGCCAGGCCGGCGTCGTCGGTGGGGGCGTGCCCGGCGTGCGGGTCGTCCGCGCCCTGCGGGCCGGCCGGGTGGGCGGACGACGGCGCCGCCCCGCCGGGACCGGCGGTGGATTTCGGCTCGGCCGAGTAGCCCGCCGACTCCACCGCACCGAGGAGGTCGTCCATCCCCACGGCCGCGGGGTCGTAGTGCACCCGGGCGCGACCGAGCGCGTAGTTCACGCTCGCGTCCACGCCGTCGAGGCGGTTCAGCTTCTTCTCGATCCGGCTCGCGCACGACGCGCAGGTCATCCCGGTGACGCGCAGGTCCAGCTGCTCGAGCCCCTCGACGGGGTGGATCAGGTCGGGGGTGCTCATGACGTCACCAGCCTCCGGATCGCGGCCGACGCCTCCGCCAGCTTGTCGTCGAGCTCCTCACCACCGGCGCGGCCCGCGTCCACCACGCAGTGGCGGAGGTGGTCCTCGAGCAGGCCGAGGGCCACGCCCTGCAGTGCCCGGGTGACGGCGGCGACCTGCGTGAGCACGTCGATGCAGTAGGCGTCCTCCTCCACCATCCGCTGGATGCCCCGGACCTGACCCTCCACCCGGCGGAGGCGGGTGAGGTAGGCGGCCTTGTCGTCGGTGTACCCGTGCGTGGTGGTTGCCATGACCCGAGTCTGTACCCCCTAGGGGTATATGTCAACACACCCCCGGGGGGTATCCGGCAGCATCAGGGCGGCGGTCCGTGGACCCGGAGCCACTCGGCCATCGCGATCCCCGAGGCCACCCCGGCGTTCACCGACCGGGTGGAGCCGAACATCGGGATGTCGCGCACCTCCGAGCACGCGGCCACCGCAGCGGGGCTCAGCCCGGCGCCCTCCTGGCCGAACAGCAGCACGCAGCGCTCGGGCAACGGCTCCCGGGCCAGGGGCACGGAACCCTCCACGTTGTCGATGCCAACGAGCGGCAGGTCCTCCCCCGCCGCCCAGCCCGCCAGCTCCTCCACCGTGGCGTGGTGGCGCACGTGCACGTAACGGTCGGTGACCATCGCCCCCCGCCGGTTCCAGCGCCGCCGCCCCACGATGTGCACCGCGGCGGCGCCGAAGGCGTTCGCGTTGCGCACGACGGTGCCGATGTTCAGGTCGTGGCGCCAGTTCTCGATCGCCACGTGGAACGCGAACCGGCGCCGGTCGAGGTCGGCCACGATGGCCTCCACCGTCCAGTAGCGGTACCGGTCCACCACGTTGCGGCGGTCACCGGCGGCGAGCAGCTCGGGGTCGAGGCGGGGATCGTCGGGCCAGGGACGCGGATGCGGGCCCACCCCGACCGGATGCGGGCCCACCCCGACCGGGTCGGGCCCGCCCCCGGACGGTTCGGGCGCGCCCCCTGAGGCTTCGTCCTGGCCGGGGGGTGCCGCGTTGTCGCCCACGGCGGCGGACCGTACCGTGAGGCCGTGACGCCCACCGACCCACCCACGACCCCCGGGTCGACCGAGTCCGTGCTGCTCATCGCCCACGGCAGCCGCAACCCGGCCGCAGCGGTGGACCACGAGCGGCTCTGCGAGCAGGTGGCCCGGTCGGCCGGCGTCGCGGTGCGACCCGCCTATCTGGAGCTCAGCGAGCCGTCGGTGACCGACGCGGTGGCCGCGGTGGTGGCCGAGGGCGCCACCCGGGTGCGGCTCGTCCCGCTCTTCCTGCACACCGGGAACCACGTGCAGCGCGACCTGCCGGCCCTGGCGGAGGCGGCCCGAGCCGCCCATCCCGGTGTGGAGATCGCGCTCGACGAGCACGTCGGCGCCGATCCCGGGCTCGTCACGCTCGTCGCGGCCCGACTCGCCCCGGCGACCGCTGCCACCACCGCCCCGGCGACCGCTGCCCCCACCGCCCCGGCCACCGCCCCGGCCACCGCCCGCGCCCCGGGATCCTGAGCGGGCTCCCGGCCGCGGGCCCCCGGTCGGCGGCCGCCCGCCGCGGCTTGGGTACCGTGGCCCCGTGGGACGACTGGCCAAGCCCCGCAACGGACTCGGACCCGCTGCGACCATCTCGCTCGCGGTGATCGCCGTGGCCCTCGTCGCGCTCGTCGGCGTGGGCCTGCTCAACGTGTTCGACCCGTTCGGCACCGACACGGTGGACCGCTCGGGTCCCGCCGTGCTGGAGCGCATCAAGGAACTCGAGGAGTTCAACGCGGCCGAGGCGAACTTCACCCAGGACGTGGACATCGAGAAGGACAACAAGGTCCTCCCCGACTTCCTCAAGGGCGAGCGCGTGACGGCGCTGGTGACAGGCACCGTCCGGGCCACGGTGGACTTCGGCAAGCTCGACGCCGACGCGGTGCAGGTCTCCGACGACCGCCGCACGATCCGCCTCCGGTTGCCCGAGCCGGAGCTGAGCGACGCCGACATCGCCGAGGGGTCCACCCGGGTGGTGTCGCGTGAGCGGGGCCTGATCGACCGGGTGGAGGACGTCTTCTCCGGCAACCCGTTCGACGACTCGGAGCTCTACCGCACCGCGGAGGGCAAGCTCGAGGACGCGGCCCGGAAGTCCGATCTGCTCGACACCGCCAAGGCCAACACCGAGAAGTGGCTCACCACGTTCCTCCAGGCCGCGGGGTTCGAGAACGTCGAGATCACCTGGACCAAGCCTCCGGCATGAGCGTCCCCGTCGGGCCGATGGGTCCACCTCCCGCCGCGCCCGTCCCGCCGCCGACGGCGCCCGACTGGGCCGCGCAGGTGCTCGGCGCGGTCAAGGTCTACGGGCAGGGTCCGGCGGCCGTGGTGGCCCTCGACCACGTGACCGTGGGCTTCGAGCGGGGCCGCTTCACGGCGATCATGGGTCCCTCCGGCTCGGGGAAGTCCACGCTCATGCAGTGCGCGGCGGGCCTCGACCGGCTCACCGCCGGCCAGGTCCTGCTCGGTGACACCGACCTCACCCGCCTGAACGAGAAGCGCCTCACCCTCGTGCGCCGCGCCACGGTGGGCTTCATCTTCCAGCAGTTCAACCTGCTGCCCGCCCTCACCGCGGAGGACAACATCCGGTTCCCGCTGCGGCTCGGTCACCGCCCCGTGGACCAGGCCTGGTTCGACCAGGTGGTCGACACGGTCGGGCTCCGGGACCGGCTCGGCCACCGACCCGCCCAGCTCTCCGGCGGCCAGCAGCAGCGCGTGGCCGTGGCCCGGGCGCTGGTGGAACGACCCGACCTGCTGTTCGCGGACGAGCCCACCGGGAACCTCGACTCCACGTCGTCGACCGAGATCCTCCGGTTCCTCCGGGGAGCGGTGGACTCCTGGGGCCAGACCGTCGTGATGGTCACCCACGACCCGGTCGCCGCGGCGTGGGCCGACCGGGTGCTGTTCCTCGCGGACGGTCGCATCGTCGACGACATGGTGGGACCGACCCGCGACGCGATCATCGGACGCATGGGCCGGATGGCGGCCTGATGCTGCGGCTCGCGCTCGCCAACCTGCGCCTCTACGCGCCCCGCTTCGCGGCCACCGCGCTCGCCGTGGTCGTGGGCGTGGGGTTCCTGGCCTCCGGACTGCTGCTCACCACCGCCATGAAGGACGCCCTCGACGGCAACGTCGCCGAGCAGTACGCCCGTGTGGACCTGGTGGTGCAGCCGGCCGCGTCGCTCCAGGGCCTCGACGTGGCCGCGGTGCCCACGGAGCAGCTGGAACGGACCAGGGCCACGCCCGGCGTGGCCGCGGCCGCCGGCGAGCTCGTGCGCTCGGCCCGCCTGCTCGACGCCCAGGGCGACACCGTCACCGCCCGGTCGCAGGGCCGGGCCTGGATCGAGGACCCCGGGCTCAACCCGCTGCGACTCGTCGAGGGGTCCGCGCCGGTCGGCACCGACCAGGTGGCCCTCGACCGCGACAGCGCCCGGTCCGCCGGGCTCAGGGTGGGCGACACGGCACGGCTGGCCACCCCGGCCGGCGAGGTGCGGGCACGGGTGACGGGCATCACCGCGTTCGGTGACCAGGACGCGCTCGACGACGGCGGCACCATCTCGTTCTCCCCGGAGGGGGCGATCACGGTCCTCAACTCCGGCCTGCCCGGGTGGGACCACCTGCTGGTACGCACCTCGGGTGACGCCGCGGAGGTGCGACGAGCGTTGTCGTCGGACCTGCCCCCCACGCTCGAGGTGCTCACCGGCGACGAGTTCCGGCGGCTCCAGCAGGAGCAGTCGTCCGGGTTGGTCGACCTGCTGCGCCCCGCGCTGAACGGCTTCGCCTACCTGGCCCTGTTCGTGGCCGGGTTCGTGATCTTCAACACCTTCACCGTGGTGGTGTCCCAGCGTCTGCGCGAGCTGGCGCTCGTGCGGGCGGTGGGCGGCACGCCGGGCCAGGTGCGACGTTCGCTCCTCGCGGAGGGCCTGGTGGTGGGCGTCGTGGCCAGCGCGGTGGGCATCGCGGCCGGGGCGTTGCTCGCGGTCGGGATCAAGGCCCTCCTCGGCCTGTTCGACCTGCGCATCCCCGGCTCCGGCGTGGCGCTCACCGGCGGCACCGTCGTGTGGTGCCTCCTCGCCGGGACGATCGTGACGGTGGTGTCGGTGGCGGTCCCGGCGTTCCGGGCCGGGCGGACCCGTCCGGTGGAGGCGATGCGGGAGTCCGCGGTCGACCGATCGGGCACGTCCGCGGTGCGCGCCTGGATCGGCGGGATCTCGTTGGTGCTCGGAGTGCTGCTGCTCGTGGCGTTCCGCGCCGAGTTGCTGGGGTGGCCGGCGCTGGCAGCGGGCACGCTGCTGCTCTTCGCCGGCCTGCTCGTGGGCGGGCCGCTCCTGGCCCGGCTCCTGGGCCGGCTCGTCGGTCGGCCGATGCGGGCGCTCGGGGTGACCGGCCGGCTCGCCTCCGACAACGCCGTGCGCAACCCCCGCCGCACCGCCACCACCGCCAACGCGCTGGTGATCGGCCTGTTCCTGGTGACGCTCGTGACGGCGTCCGGCGAGGCACTGAAGACGTGGACGGTCCGCCAGCTCGACCGCCTGTCGAGCTCGGACTTCATCGTCGCCGCCAACGGCGTCCCCATCGGCGACCGCCTGGTGCAGGACATCCGCGACACCCGCGGGGTGGCCGCGGCCGCACCCGTCCGCACCGCCACGGTGCTCGACCGGCAGGGGCGCCTCGTGGTGCTGTCGGGCGCCGATCCGGCGGTGCTGCAGCGAACGACCGGACTGAAGGCCACCAGCGGGTCGCTGGAGCGCATCGCCACCGCCGGCGAGGCGGGCACGGTGGACCTCGCGTCCTTCGGCGGCGGGGGCGGCGGCGGCAGTGGCGGTGGCGGCGACGCGGGTCCGGGGAGCGACCGGCAGATCGCGCCGTCACCCGACGGGGTCGGGAGCAGCTTCGAGGTGGTCGATGCGGCGGGCGCCCCCACGACGGTCACCGTGGGCGCGACCCTCGAGGCGAAGATCGACACGCTGTTCCTGGGCACCCTCGTGAGCGACGCCCGCTTCCGGGAGCTCGCCGGGGACCGCCCGGTGAACCAGGTGTTCGTGCGGACCGAACCCGGCGCCGCCGACCAGGTGGGCGCCCGCCTCGACCGGCTCGTCCGGGACTACGCCGGGGTGGAGGTGCAGCCGGGCAACTTCCTCGGCCAGATCGTGGGACAGGTGTTCGACTTCCTCATCGGCGCCGTCAACGCGCTGCTGGGCATCAGCGTGCTCATCGCGCTGATCGGCATCGTGAACACGCTCACCCTGTCGCTCTACGAGCGCCGGTCGGAACTCGGCATGCTGCGCGCCCTCGGCATGCAGCGGCGCCAGGTCTCGCGCATGGTGCGCCTCGAGGCCGTGCTCATCGGCGTGCTCGGCACCGTGGTGGGGATGGGCGCCGGCCTGCTCCTGAGCTGGGTGGTGATCGGCTCCATCGGCTCGGGCGAGGTGGACCTCAACCTGAACTGGGCCCGCCTCGGACTGATCGCGGTGGTCGGCCTGCTGGTGGGCGTGATCGCCTCCCTGCTCCCGGCCCGGCGGGCGACGCGCCTCGCGGTGCTCGACGCGATCAGCACGACCTGACCGCGCCGGTGGCGGCCCGGCCCGGCGGTGTGCCCGCCCGGACCGGGACCGGGGGTCGGCTCAGGGGAGGATGCCGGCGGGCCGCGGGATCCCGGCCGCGTCGAGCGTGGCGAGGTACAGCTCGGTGATCGTGGTGGCGTTCTCCTCGTGGAACGGCTGGTCGTTCTCGTCGAGGAAGTCCATGCCCTTCTCGATCACGAACTGGATCACCGCGGGCTCGGGGCTGTCCTCCGGCACCATGAGCGTGTGGATGCTGTCGGCGTCCTCGTAGATGTAGTCACCGGGGCCGGCCACCCAGTCGTACTCCTGGTAGCCCCAGGTGCCGGCGATGGTCCACGCGTGCACCTCGCCGTGGTGGTGGTGCTTGGGCAGCACGGTGCCCGGGGCGAACCGGTTCATGAGCGTGTAGCGGTCGCCGTCGGCGCCGATCCGCAGCACCCGCATCTCGATGCCGGGGGCCAGCTCGGCCCAGGGAAGTTCCTCGGAGCGGCACACGCTGGTGTCGGCGGTGGTCGTGTCGGCAGTGGTCGGATCGGTGACGGTCATGGGATCCCCCTGGTTCCGGCCCGTTCGGGGCGAGGTCCCGAGAGTGTACCGAACCTCATTTCCTGAAACCTGCCGCCACCCCGGCGCGTCCCCGACCCGTTCTCCTGAGCCTGCACACCCCTGAGGCGCACGATCGCTCAGGAGAACGGCCGGGGACCGGCCGATGGACCGGGAGTACGGTCGGCGGCGTGTGCGACACGCTGGTCACCCTCACCGATGACGGGGTGCTGTTCGCCAAGAACAGCGACCGGGAGCCCGACGAGGCCCAGTTCCTCGACTGGCAGCCCGCCCGTGAGCACCGGCCGGACGCGCCCCTGCGCTGCACCTGGACCACGATCGGCCAGGTCGCCCGCACCCATGCGGTGCTGCTGAGCCGGCCCTGGTGGATCTGGGGTGCCGAGATGGGCGCCAACGAGCACGGCGTGGTCATCGGCAACGAGGCGGTGTTCACCACCGACGACCACGAGAACGAACCCGGCCTCATCGGCATGGACCTGCTGCGCCTCGGCCTCGAACGGGCGGCCGACCGGCACGAGGCGGTGGGCGTGGTCGTCGACCTGCTCGAGCGCCACGGCCAGGGCGGGGCGTGCTCGGCGACCCGGCCCGGGTTCACCTACGACAACTCCTTCCTCATCGCGGACCCCGGCGGGGCGACCGTGCTCGAGACCGCGGGCCGACGCTGGGCCACCGAGGAGGTGACCGGTCCGGGGCGCTCCATCTCGAACGGCCTCACGATCCCCGACTTCGCCCGCGCCCACGCCGACCGGCTCCGCGGGCGCGTCGCCGCCTGCGCGGCGCGCCGGGAGCGCACGACCGCCGCCGCGCACGCCGCGGTCGCCGACACCGGCCCGGCGGCGGTGGCCGCGCTGTTCGCGGCGCTGCGCGACCACGGGCCCGGTGGCCTGCCCCGCTACTCGCCGCTCAACGGCGCGCTGTCGGCGCCCTGCGCGCACCCCGGCGGACTCCTGACCTCCACCCAGACCACCGCGAGCTGGGTCGGCGACCTGCGCGGCGGCGCGCCCGGATCCCGGCACTGGGTGACCGGCACCTCGGCGCCGTGCACCTCGATCTTCAAGCCGGCACGGGTGGACGAACCGGCCGACCTGGGTCCCACCCCCGGCGCGACCTTCGACCCCGCCACCGTCTGGTGGCGCCACGAGCTCCTGCACCGGGCGGTGATGGCCGACCCGGGCACGCTGCTGGCCCGTTACCGGGCCGAGCGCGACCGCACCGAACGGGCCTGGCTGGCCGACCCGCCCGGCACCGCCGAGGCGTTCGCCCTGGCGGACGGGCTGACCGAACGGTGGCGGGCCGACGTGGTGGGCGCCGAGCAGCCCGACCGGCGGCCGGCCCTGGTGCGGCGCAAGTGGGCCGCGTGGGACCGCGCGGCGGGGATCGACCGCGCGGCCGGCACGGTGGCCGGGGTGGGTCGGTGAACGCCGGCCGGGTGGTGGTGGTCGGCGCCGGGCTCTCGGGGCTCGCCGCGGCCCGGGCACTCGTCGCCGGCGGCGCCGAGGTGGTGGTGGTCGAGGCCCGTGACCGGGTCGGCGGCCGGACCGAGGGCGGCCACACCGCCGACGGCGTCCCGGTCGAGCTCGGTGGCCAGTGGATCGGTCCCACGCAGAACCGCATGTACGAGCTGGTGGGCGAGCTGGGCCTGCACACCTTCGCCACCTGGAACCAGGGGAGCCACGTGGTGCACCTGGGCGGGAGGGCCTCCCGGATGGGGAGCGCCCGCGGCGCGGTGCCCCGGCTCAGCCCCTTCGCCCTCGTGGACCTGGCCCAGGGACTGGCCCGGTTCGACCGCGCGGCAGGGCGGGTCAACCTGGAGGAGCCGTGGCGCACCCCGGAGGCCCGCGACCTCGACGGCCAGACCTTCGAGACCTGGATCCGTCGCCACCTGCGCACGCCGCTCGGTCGGGCCTACTTCCGGATCGCCACCGAGGCGGTGTTCTCGGCCGAGTCGACGGACCTCTCCGCCCTGCACGCGCTCTTCTACGCCCGCTCGGGGACCGACCTCGAGACGTTGCTGTCGGTGGACCGTGGTGCCCAGCAGGACCGGATCGTGGGCGGCTCGATCCGCATCGCGGAGGCCATGGCGACAGAGCTCGGCGACCGGGTGCGCCTGTCACGGCCGGTGCGGCGCATCGACCGCGGCACCCGGGGCGACGGTGACGGCGACGGCCCCGGGGTGCGCGTGCACGTCGACGGCGGGTCCGGGCCGGAGGTGCTCGACGCGGACCGGGTGGTGGTGACGCTGCCACCCACGCTCGCCGGGCGGCTCGTCTACTCCCCCGCGCTCCCCTCCTGGCGCGACCAGCTCACGCAGCGGCTGCCAGCGGGATCGGTGATCAAGCTCTACTGCATCTACGACGAGCCCTTCTGGCGGGCGGACGGCCTCACCGGCCAGGCCGCGTCCGACACCGGCCCGGTGAAGGTCACCTTCGACAACTCGCCGCCCGAGGGCACACCCGGCGTGCTGATGGGCTTCATGGAGGCCAACGACGGCCGGGAGTGGGGCCGCCGCACCCCCGACGAGCGGCGCGCCGCGGCGATCGCGTGCTTCGAGCGGTACTTCGGGCCCCGGGCTCGGCGCCCGATCGAGTACCTCGAGCGGGACTGGATGGCCGAGGAGTTCAGCCGGGGCTGCTACGGCGCGCACTTCACGCCCGGCGTGTGGACGGCCTACGGCCCGGCGCTGCGCGAACCGATCGGCCCGGTCCACTGGGCCGGGGCCGAGTGCGCCGCGGTGTGGAACGGCTACATGGAGGGCGCGGTGCGCTCCGGCGAGCAGGCCGCGGCCGACGTGCTCGCGCTGCTGTGAGCGACCGACCGGCGCCCGGCCCGCGGTTCGTCACCGACTTCGACCCGCGGTACGGGGAGTGCGTCGAGGTGGCCCCGGACCTGCGCCGCGTGGTGGCCCGCAATCCGTCGAAGTACACCGCGTGGGGCACCGGGACCTACCTCGTCGGCCGCGGCGAGGTGGCGGTGATCGACCCGGGCCCGGCGCTCGACGAGCACGTCGCGGCGGTGCTGGCCGCGGTCCGGGGCGAGACGGTGACCCACGTGCTCGTCACCCACACGCATGCGGACCACTCCCCCGCCACGGCGGCCGTGGTCGCCGCGACGGGGGCCACCACCTACGGGTTCGGCCCGCACCCGGCGGCCGCGGTGTCCGAGGACCCGGACGGTGAGGACCCGGACGGTGAGGACGCGGACGGTGAGGACGCGGACGCCGGCGAGGGCGAGGAGCACGGGGACCTCGGATTCGTGCCCGACGTCGCGGTCCGCGACGGCGACGTGCTCCACGCCGCGGGCACCACCTTCGAGTGCCTGCACACGCCCGGCCACATCTCGAACCACGTGTGCTTCGCCCAGCCCGACCGCCGGCGGCTCTTCACCGGCGACCACGTGATGGGGTGGTCCACCACGGTCATCCCCCCGCCCGACGGCGACCTCGGCGACTACCTGGCGAACCTGCGTCGACTCCTCGAACGCGACGACGAGGTGTACCTGCCCACCCACGGACCGCCCGTCACCCGGCCGCGGGAGTTCGTGGCGGAGCTGCTCGCGCACCGCGAGGAGCGGAGCCGTCAGATCCTCGAGGAGCTGGCCCACGGGCCGCGCACGCCGGAGGAGGTGGTGGCGGTCATCTACGCAGAGGTGCGACCCGAGCTGCACGCACCGGCCGCCCGCTCGGTGCGGGCCCACCTGCTGCACCTGCGGGCCCTCGACCGGGTGGCCGGCCCCGACGACGACGGTCGGTGGCGACGGGCCTGAGCCCTCAGCGGGGCGTCATGGCCACGTCGTTCGCGGTGCCGGCGGCCCAGCTGAACTCGGTGCCGACCTTCGTGAGCCCGTTCGGCGTGTCGATGTCGGACACGCGGAACTGCACGTCCATCCGCTCCGGGGTGCACTCGAGGATGCCCACGCCGTGACGGACGAGGTCGACGTAGCGGAACCCGGGCCGGAGGTTCGCGGCGGCCTGAGACACCGCGCTGCCCACGTCGTAGCCGGCGAGGTCGAACGCCCGCGACGACACGGACCCGCACACGAACTCCTGGGCGACCACCGGGCTGGACTCGTCGTCGAAGTCCGCCTGCAGCGGTGCCTGCCAGTAGGAGTGGATGTCGCCGGTGACGAACGCGGTGTTGGCCACGCGCTCGGTCCGCAGGAAGTCGAGGACGAGGTCGCGCTCCCACTGGAAGCCGTCCCACGCGTCCGGGTTGAACCAGATGCCCGCGTGCTTCGGCAGGTTCGGGTCGCCGAGGCGGAACAGCGGCTCGTCGAGGTCGAGCAGCCGGACCGGGGCGATCATCTCCTGGTTGCCCACGACCTTCCAGCGCACGCCGTCCTGCTGCGCCGCGCCGAGGCCGTCGAGGTACCACCGGCGCTGCTCCGCGCCGAGCAGTGTCCGACCCACGGCGTGGATCTCCCGCCCGGGCTCGACCGCGGAGTTCGTGATCGAACCCTTGCCACCCCCGGGGGGGCCGTCCCGGTACTGGCGGGCGTCGGGGAGGGTCAGGTCGACGAGGTCCCCCCACCGCACGCGACGGTGGATCCGGGTGCCCTCGATCGGCCACACCGGCTGGTACTCGAACCACGCCCGGTAGGCGTCGGCGGCGCGCTGCGGGTCGGTGGTGAAGATCTCGCGGCTGTAGTCGTTGGCGACCTCGTGGTCGTCCCAGACCGGGGCGAACGCGTGGGCGGCGTGCGCGGCGCGCAGGTCGGGATCCGAGCGGTACGCCCGGTACTTGGCGCGGTACGAGGCCAGGTCGGTGGCCGCACCCGCGCCGTCGCTGCGCAGGTCGAACGGCCCCGCGAACGAGCCCGACTCGTAGATGTAGTCACCGAGGTGCACCACGGCGTCGAGGTCGAGCGCGGCGACGTCGCGCCACGCCGTGTACCAGCCCGACGGGTAGTTCTGACAGCTCGCCACCGCGAGGCGCACCCGCGCGGGTGACGAGCCCGGCGCCGCCGGGGTGCGGGTACGACCGACGGGGCTGCGGCGACCGTCGACGGTGAAGCGGTACCAGTGGGTGGTGCCGGGGGCGAGGCCCTCGGCGAGGACCTTGACGCAGCCGTCACGCTCCGGCTCCGCCGTCGCGGTGCCCGTGGCCACCACGGAGGCGAAGGACGGATCGGTGGCCACCTCCCACGCGGTCGCCACCGAGGAGCGGGCGCCCGGCGCCACCCGGGTCCAGAGCACCTGGGCGGTCGGCGTGTGCAGCCCGCTCACCACGCCGCAGTCGAACACCGGATCGGTGGGGACCGGCGGTCCCGGCAGCGTGGTGGTCGGCATCCCGGGCGTGCCGGGAGCACACGAGGCCAGCCAGGAGGCCCCGGCCACGCCCGCGGCGCCGAACGCGCCGAGCTTCAGGAACGAGCGCCGGTCGGTGCCGCGTGAGCCCATCGTGATCTCCCCTGTCCCCGGTCGCCCACCGGGTTCGTCCGCCGGATGTGGCCCATCCGTACCGCCCTTGAAGGTGGCTCAGTGTAGGAGCGGGGCCGGCGGCCCGGAAACGCGCGCGTCATGGCCGCCCCGCCGGTGCAGGGCGAGGCCGCCGACGAGGGTGGCGAGCATGAGGACCGCCACGCCGGCGAAGACCACCACGGGCCCGGCGGCCTCGTAGAGGACCGGCGCCGCGAGCGCCATGGAGGCGGCGCCCACCTGGCTGACGGCGTTCGAGAGGCCCTGGCCGGCGGCCACCTCCTCCGGCGCACACGCGCGCAGCATCGCGGCCTGCACCGAGGGGTTCGCGACCGCGCCGGGGAACCCCTCGAGGAAGGCGAGGGCGGTGATCACCAGTGGCCAGCGCAGCACGCCGTACAGGCCCGTGATCGCGGCGAGTCCGAGCAGCGCCACGGTGGCCGCGCGGACCGGGCCCAGGCGGTCCGCGATGCGC
Source organism: Microthrixaceae bacterium (assembly GCA_049316905.1). Lineage (GTDB taxonomy): Bacteria > Actinomycetota > Acidimicrobiia > Acidimicrobiales > Microtrichaceae > CAIPVR01. The sequence continues at coordinate 25,778 of JBMOJH010000027.1, forward strand.
CCACCGCGCGGCGAGAACAGCACCACCGGGACCGAGTACAGCGTGAGGCCCACGCCGATGAGCACCGTCCCCGCGCCGCGGTCGGTGAGGTACCGCGACCAGAGGGCGTCGTACAGACCCACCGGCAGGAACGCGGCCAGGCCGAGCAGGGCGGCCGCGCCCACCGGCGGGCGCCGGAGCATCGTGATCGACGCCAGCGGCGAGCGCGGCGAGTGGTCCACGGACACCTCGGGCAGCCGCACCCGGGCGACCCACACCGCGAGCAGCAGGGTCACGGCGCCCACCGCGACGAAGGGCAACCAGAGGTCGACCAGCGCGGTGAGGGTGGCGCCCAGCGCGGGGCCGAGGAGGAAGCCGCCCACCTCCGCGCTGGCCAGGAGGCCGAGCCGGCGCCCACCCTGCAGCGGATCACCGGCGGTGGCGATCTTGCGGGCCGCCGGCAGGTACACGCCTGCGCCGAGGCCCTCGAGGGAACGGGCCGCCACGAACTGCCAGAGCTCGGTCGCGCGGGAGAACCAGAACAGCGCCGCGGCCGCGGCCACGAGACCCAGCACCATCAACGTCCGGGCGTGGCCGCGGTCGGCCAGCCGGGCGAGGAGCAGGCCCGACACCAGCGCCGCCACGAACGACACGCCGCTGATCAGTCCCAGCCCGAACGCCGAGAAGCCGTAGCGGTCCTGGAACTCCGCCAGCAGCGGGAACACCAGGCCGACGCCCGCCCCCAGGGCGCCCGCGGCGACCAGGATCGGTGCCATCGACGACCCGCCGGGGGACGTCTCGCCGGACGCAGGGGTCGGACGATCCATCCGGGCATGGTCGCACCCGACGGGGGGGCTGCGCCCGTGACTTGACGGTCCGTGCCGGTCCGTCGCGCTCGCCGCGCCAGACTTGTGCGGATGGACACCGGAGCCGTCGCGGTCCCGCCGTTGCGGATGCCCGCCGAATGGGAGCCCCACGAGCGCACGCTCATCTGCTGGCCCGCCCGCGACGAGATCTGGGGTCCGTTGCGGGTCCGGGCGTGCGAGGACCACGCCACCATCGCCCGCACCGTCGCCGAGTTCGAGCCCGTCACGGTGATCGCGCCGCCGTCGCGCGCCGAGGAGGCCGCACGGGCCTGCGGGCCAACGGTGCACGTGGAGGAACTGCCGATCGACGACAGCTGGGCGCGCGACTCCGGTCCCCTGTCGGTGCTCGACGGCCGACGCCGACGCGCGGTGCTCGACGTGACGTTCAACGGGTGGGGTCGGAAGTTCGAGCCGTTCGCCGACGACGCCGCCCTGGCCCGGCGCTGGGCGGACCGCCACGGGGTCCCGGTGGTGGACGAGGCGATGGTGCTCGAGGGCGGCGCCATCACCGTCGACGGCGCCGGCACCGTGGTCACCACCGAGCAGTGCCTGCTGCACCCGAACCGCAATCCCACCATGTCGAGGGCCGCGATCGAGGGCGTGCTCCGCACGGGCCTCGGCGCCGAGCGGACCGTGTGGCTGCCCTACGGCCTCGTCGACGACCACGACACCGACGGCCACGTGGACAACGTCGCAGCCTTCGCGCAGGCCGGTCTGGTGGTGGCCCAGGGCTGTGACGACGTCGACGAACCGGACCACGAGCGGCTGGGCGTCAACCTCCGGTGCCTGCGCGACGCGCCCGACGCCCGCGGCGAGCCGATCGCCGTGCTGGAGGTGCCGGTGCTGCCGTTCGCCCACCTCGACGGCCGCCGCGTGCCGGTGCCGTACCTCAACCTCTACGTCTGCAACGGCGGGGTGGTGGTGCCGGTGTGCGGGCACGCGGCCGACGACGAGATGCTGGGCCTGATCGGAACGGCCTTCCCCGGACGGCGCGTGGTGGGGGTGCCGGGCGAGGTCCTGGCCTACGGGGGCGGGGGGCCGCACTGCATCACCCAGCAGGTCCCGCTGGATCCGGTCGGCGGGAGCCCGTTCGGGGGGAGCGCGTGATGCGGCTCCTCGTGGCGGACGGTCCGCACGACTCCCCGGCGCGCACCCGGCCGGCCCGGCGCGCGCCGTGGCGCGTGGGAGCCGTGCAGCACCGCTGGCACCCCGACCCCGACGAGCACGCCGCCGCGCTCGCTGACGGCGTGGCGCTCGCCGCGGGCGAGGGCGCCCGGCTGGTCTGCCTGCAGGAGCTGACGCTCTCGCCCTACTTCGCCGCGGTGGAGGGTGGCCCCACGGAGGTGGACGCCGCGCCCGAACCGCTCGAGGCGGGACCGACCGTCGCGCTGATCTCGGACCTCTCGCGCCGCCACGGCGTGTTCGTGTCGGCGTCGCTGTGGGAGGCCGACCCGGCCGTGGCGCCGCGGGGCTGGAACACGGCGGTGTGCACCGCACCCGACGGCTCGCTGCTGGCCCGCACGCGCAAGCTCCACATCCCGGTCACCGCGGGCTACCGCGAGGACCGCTACTTCCCTGCCGGCGACGGCGGGTTCCCGGTCATCCCGCTCGACGACGCCCGGGTCGGCTTCCCCACCTGCTGGGACCAGTGGTTCCCGGAACTGGCCCGGGCCTACTCGCTCGCAGGCGCCGAGGTACTCGTCTACCCCACCGCGATCGGCTCCGAACCCGACCACCCGGGCTTCGACACCGAGCCGCTGTGGGAGCGCGTGATCACCGCCAACGGCATCGCGAACGGCACGTTCATGGTGGCGGTCAACCGCATCGGCACCGAGCGCGTCGCGCCCGCCGCGCCGGAGATCACCTTCTACGGCTCGTCGTTCATCAGCGACCCGTACGGCCGGGTGCTGGTGCAGGCCCCGAGGGACGAGCCCGCCGTGATCGTCGCGGATGTCGACCTCGACGCCCGGGCGGACTGGCTGGAGTTGTTCCCGTTCCTGACGACGCGGCGGCCCGACGCGTACGGTGGTCTCGTGGCGGAACGGACCCCACCATGGAGCTGACCTCGCAGTACGCGGCGGTCCGGGAGCGCACCGAGGAGCTCGCCGCACCGCTCGGGCCGGAGGACCAGGTGGTCCAGTCCATGACGGACTGCAGCCCCACCAAGTGGCACCGGGCCCACACCACCTGGTTCTTCGAGGAGTTCGTCCTCGGCGCCGTGCCCGGGTACCGCCCGGCCGACGACACCTACCGGTTCCTGTTCAACAGCTACTACGAGGCGGTGGGCCCCCGACAGCCCCGGCCGCGTCGGGGCATGGTGACCCGGCCGACCGTCGCCGAGGTGGGCGAGTACCGCCGGCAGGTGGACCACCACATGTGCGGGCTCCTGCACGACGGGGTCGACGCGCCGACCGCCGCGCTCGTCACGCTCGGCCTGCACCACGAGGAGCAGCACCAGGAGCTGCTCCTCATGGACGCCAAGCACCTGCTCTGGCAGAACCCGCTGCGGCCGGCCTACCGGGACCGGCCCGCGCCCGCGCCGGGCACCGCAACCGCTGCACCCGGATGGCTGGACCACCCCGGCGGCACGGTGACGGTGGGCCACGACGCCGAGGCGGGCCGGGCACCCGGCGACCCGCCGGCGTTCGCGTACGACAACGAGGGCCCGCGTCACGACGTGCTCCTCCACCCCTTCGCGCTCGCCGATCGTCTCGTCACCGCCGGTGAGTGGCGGGCGTTCCAGGACGACGGCGGGTACCGGCGACCCGAGCTGTGGCTGTCCGACGGCTGGGCCGCGGTGAACGAGCAGGGCTGGGACGCGCCGCTCTACTGGGACCGCGTCGACGGCGACTGGCACGTGTTCACCCTCGACGGGATGCGCCCGGTGGTCGACGCGGAGCCGGTGGTCCACGTGAGCTACTACGAGGCCGATGCCTACGCCCGCTGGGCCGGGCAGCGACTGCCGACCGAGTTCGAGTGGGAGGCGGTGGCAGCGGCGCACCCCGCCGTGCCGGCCGAGGACCTGGCCCCGCCCCACGGACCGCTGCACCCCACGCCGGCCGGCACCGCGGGCGCGGACCCCCGCCAGTTCACCGGTGAGGTCTGGCAGTGGACCGCGAGCGCCTACCTGCCGTACCCCGGCTTCCGGCCCGCGGCCGGTGCCGTGGGCGAGTACAACGGCAAGTTCATGGTCAACCAGCACGTGCTGCGCGGCGGCTGCTGCGCCACCCCGGCCGGCCACGCCCGCCCGACGTACCGCAACTTCTTCACCCCCGTGTCCCGCTGGGCCTTCAGCGGCCTGCGGCTCGCGACCGATGCCTGACGCGCCCCCGCCCGTGGGCGATGGATCCGGCACGGTCACCGTCGACGTGCGCATCGACCGCACCGACTGGTCCCGCCACCTCGCGGACGAGACCGCCCGCGGTCTGCGCACCGCGCCGCCCTGGATCCCACCCGTCTGGTTCTACGACGAGCTGGGCTCGAAGCTGTTCGACGAGATCACCCGCCTGCCCGAGTACTACCCGACCGAGGCGGAGCGCTCGATCCTGAGCGAGCGCTCCGGCGAGATCGCCGAGCTGACCGGGGCGACCACCCTGGCCGAGCTGGGCTCCGGCACCTCCGACAAGACGATGCTGCTGATCGACGCGCTGCACCGCGCCGGCACGCTCGGGCGGATCGCGCCGTTCGACGTGAGCGAGGAGGTCCTCCGCGACGCCGCCCACACGCTCGCCTCGCGGTTCCCCGGCACGTCGGTCCACGCCGTCGTCGGCGACTTCCACCGCCATCTCGGCGCCATCCCGATGGACGGCGTGACGCTGCTCGTGTTCCTCGGCTCGACGATCGGCAACTTCGAGCCCGGGGACCGGGCCGCGTTCCTGGACTCGGTGGGCCGCGTGCTCGACGATGACGACTGGTTCCTGCTCGGCACCGACCTGGTGAAGGACACCGACCGTCTGGTCGCCGCGTACGACGACGCGGCCGGGGTGACCGCGGCGTTCAACCTCAACGCCCTCTCGGTCATGAACGCCGAGCTCGGCGGCGACTTCGACCCCGGTGCCTACCGCCACCGCGCGGTCTGGGACGCGGCGGGCAGCCGGATCGAGATGCACCTCGTTGCGGACCGGGCCCAGGTGGTGCGTCTGTCGGCGCTCGAGGTGGAGCTGCGCCTCGACGGCGGCGCCCACCTGCGCACCGAGATCAGCACCAAGTTCCGGCCGGAACAGGTGGCCGACGAGCTCGCCGCGGCGGGCCTCCGGGTGGAGCGCACCTGGACCGATCCGGCCGGCGACTTCCTGCTCACGCTCGCCCGCCGCGGCTGAGCACGCCGCTGCTGGGAACGCGGCGCGGGTCCGACGGTCAGGCGCCCGGTTCCCGCGGCACCAGCGCGAGCTGACGGGACTGGGCGACGAGCGTGCCGGTGGCGTCCCACACCTCGCCGTCGGCCTCGAGGAAGCCTCCGGTCACGAAGCGGGTCCGGAACGAGCACGCGAGCCAGCCCGGCGCAGGCCGGGCGCGCACGTGCGCGGTGAGCTCGACCGTCGGGGTCCACGCCACCGGTAGGCGGGCGTTGAACACGGTCGGGGGGAAGGCGTCCACCGCGCACAGCAGCGCGACGGTGTCGACCGGCTCGCCGTCGCGGAGCCGGAACCACCCGCGCACCCGGGGGGTGCCGCTCGGCTCGCCGTTGCGGAATCCGGCGTCCTCGGGATGGATGCGCAGCTCGACGCGGCTCATGAACGGCGGGGGGAAGGTGTCGGTCCCCTCGATGGGGATGCACTCCGCCACCGCCGGCAGGTCCGGCGGCGCGCCCGCCACGTAGAGCTCGTCGCCGCTCACGCCGAGCTCCCCCAACGTGGCCAGCACGGCGAGCAGCGGCCGGGTGTCGTCGGAGAGGGTGGCCGATGCCGTGGCGAACCGCTTGCCCTCCTTCACCACGGCGGTGTCCACGGTGACGGGGCCGGGGCGCCCCGGCGCCAGGTAGTGGCCCGTCACCGTCACCGGGTCGGGGCGGCCGACCTCGGCCACCACCGCGCGGGCGGCGATGGCGAGCAGGTAGCCCCCGTTGGCGTTGCCGGCGATGTCCCAGCCCTCCGCGATCGACGCGGACCAGCGCCCGTCCCCCTCGGGACGGACGCCGGTCGCGGCCGAAAAGGCGCCGGGGGTGCTCACCGGGCGGCGCCGTCGACCGCGAGGTCGTCGGGCACGTCGGGATGGTCGGGCGACACCGCCCGGGCCGGCAGCCAGATCAGTGCGGCGACCGCGCCGACCAACGTCATCACCGCCGCCACGCGGATCCCGGCGGTCATGCCGTCGAGGAACGAGGCCCGGGCGGCGTCGAGGATCAGCGGCCGGCCGGCCTCGGGCGCCCGTTCGGCCACCGCCACCGCGCCCTGCACGGAGCTGCGGGCGATCTCGAGCGCCGGGGCGGGGATCGGGAGCCCGGCGAGCTTCTGCACCAGTTCCGGACCGTAGACCGAACTGAACACCGAGCCCACGACCGCCACGCCGAGCGTGCCGCCGAGTTCGCGGGTGGTGTCGTTGACCGCGGAGCCGACGCCGGCCTTCTCCTTGGGCAACGACCCGAGGATCGCCTCGGTGGCCGGGGCCGTGGTCATCGTGAGGCCCGCCCCGAGCAGGAGCATCTGGCCGACGACCGGCCCCCAGTAGGGAGTGTCCGCGGTCAGGGTCGAGGCCCACGCGAAGCCGATGGACATCGACAGCAGTCCGGCGGCGACCACGGCCTTGGTGCCGAGGCGCAGGGCCAGACGGGCCGACAGCGGGGCGGCCACCGCGGCGGCGAACGCGAACGGCAGCGTGTGCAGACCGGCCGAGAGGGTCGAGTAGCCGCGCACCACCTGGAAGTAGGAGGTGATCAGGAAGATGAAGCCGAAGAGGCCGAAGAAGGCGACGGCCACCGAGAGGCTCGCGGCGGAGAAGCGGGCGTTGCGGAACACCCGGACGTCGAGCATCGGGTCGCGGCGGCGCAGCTCCCAGAGGACGAAGCCCACGATCAGGACCGCGGCGCCGACGAAGCCGGCGATCGTCTCGGTGGAGGTCCACCCGTGCTTGGGTGCCTCGATGACGGTGTAGACGAGCAGCACGATGCCGGCGATCGAGGTGACCAGGCCGAGCGGGTCGAGCCGCCCGGCGTCGGGGTCCCGGGTCTTCGGGATGAAGCGGTGGCCGAGCAGGAGGGCGACGGCGACGATCGGCAGGTTGACCAGGAAGATCGAGCCCCAGGCGAAGTGCTCGAGCAGCCAACCGCCGGTCACCGGGCCCAGGGCCACGGCCAGCCCCGACACGGCCGACCACACGCCGATGGCCTTCGCCCGTTCGGTCGGATCGGTGAAGACGTTGGTGAGGATGGCGAGCGTGGCAGGGAAGACCAGGGCCGCACCCACGCCCATGGCGGCCCGGGCCGCGATCAGCTGCGGCGCGGTCGTGGCGAACGAGGCCAGCACCGAGGTGCCGGCGAAGAGCACGAGACCGACCTGCAGGGTGCCTTTGCGCCCGTAGCGGTCACCCAGGCTGCCGCAGGCGAGCAGGAGTCCGGCGAACACCAGCGAGTAGGCGTCCACGATCCACTGCAGCTGGCTGGTCGTGGCCCCGAGCTCGCGGCTGAGGGTGGGGAGCGCCACGTTGACGATGGTGTTGTCGACCACCACCAGGAACAACGAGAGGCACAGCACCGGCAGGATGACCCAGCGTTGTGGGTGGCCGGTCGGGACGTCGGCGACGGGCCCTGCTGTGGCGCCGGTGACGCCGCCGGCGACGGCCGGCGTGAGGGTGGCCGAGGGCTCGGGCGGTGGGGCGGGCGGGTTCATGGCGGTCCTCCGGTGGCGGGCGGGAGCGGGGCCGGGGATCCGTGCTCCGCACCTGTAGTACGTTGTTCCACTGTTGTAGAACAATGTTCTTCACTCGTCCATGCCCACAGGGTGGAATCTGGAGCGCTGTGACACCCCGCACCCGTACGCCGAGCAACGAGGTGGAGCAGGCCGTGGTCGACGCGGCCGCCCGCCTGCTCGAGGCCGAGGGGCCGGACGCGCTCACCGTGCGGCGCATCGCGACCGAGGCCGGGGTGGCGCCGATGGGCGTCTACAACCACCTCGGCGGCAAGGACGGCGTGGTCGACCGGCTGTTCGCCGACGGCTTCGACGCACTCGCGGAGGCGTTCGCCGAGATCGCCACCGGTGACGCCACGGAGGACCTGCTCGAGGCGGGACGCCGCTACCGAGCCCACGCCCTCGCCCACCCCGCCATGTACGCGGTGATGTTCGAACGGGCGGTCCCGGGCTACGAGCCGGCGCCGGAGGCCAAGGAACACGCGGCACGGTCCTTCGAGCAGCTGGTCCAGTTCGTGCGCCGGGCCCAGGCCGCGGGGTCGATCATCGACGAGGACCCGGTCGAGGTGGCCCAGCGGGTCTGGAGCCTGTGCCACGGCCAGGTGAGCCTGGAGCTCCGCGGGATCGGCTTCGTGGGCGACATCGACGCCCACCACGAGGCCCTCCTCCAGACGATGTTGCGCGGCCTGCGGCCGCCCGAGGAGTGAGGGGCCT
>JBMOJH010000028.1:0-33810 GCA_049316905.1 Microthrixaceae bacterium
ACAGCACCCTCGACCACAGCACCCTCGACCACAGCGGCCTCACCGCTCCGACCCCGGGCACCACGACCGCCCGGGACGTGTCGCCGCTGGGCCCGCCGTCGGCGGAGGTCTCCCGCCTCATCGAGGAGCACCTGCCGTTGGTGAACCACGTGGTGTTCCAGGTGGCGGTGCACTTCCCCCGCCACGTGGACCGCGACGAACTGGTCCGGGCCGGGGCGCTGGGTCTGGTCGAGGCCGCCCGACGTTACGACGAGGCGCGCGGCGTGCCGTTCAACCGCTACGCCGCCCAGCGGATCCGCGGGGCGATCATCGACGCGGTGCGGGCGGCCGACTGGGCACCCCGTTCCGTGCGGACCCTGGCCCGCCGCCTCGACCAGGTGGAGCAGCGACTGGCCGGTGAGTTGGGACGGGTCCCGTCGTTGGGCGAGACGGCCGAGGCCCTCGGCATGTCCCGGGCGGAGCTCGACGGTCTCCGGGACCGCATCTTCCGTTCGGTGGTCATCGCGTTCGAGCACATGGTGGGTGAGGGCGACGACGAGGAGCTGACCCTCGTGGACGTGCTCGCCGACCCCTCCGACCTGGAGCCCGGTGACCAGCTCGAGCAGCGGGAGCTGCACTCCTACCTGCGTGACGCGGTGGCGCTGCTGCCCGAGCGGCACCGGCTCATCGTCGTCGGCTACTTCATCGAGGAGCGCACCTCCGAGGAGCTCGCCCGTTTCCTCGGCGTGACCGAGTCCCGCGTCTCCCAGATGCGCACCGAGGCACTGGCCCTGCTCCGTCAGGGGATCGAGGCGCAGTACGTGGCGCCCGAGGAGCGGGTCGAGCCGGAGGGGCTGGTCGCCCGGCGCCGGGCCCAGTACGCGGACGCCATCGGTGCCGCGACCGGCTGCCTGGACCGGATCACGCTCCGCGACGATCCGGAGTCCGACGAGGCGTTCGTGGACCTCGTCGACCGCCTGGTCGCCAGCCACTGACCCGGACACGGGCGCCCCGGGGCGCCTGTGGGAAACTCCGGACGTGTCGGACCCTTCCGCGGCAGCCGTGACGGCCCGCGACCTCCGCCTCACCCACGACGACCACGTCGCGCTGGCGGGTGGCTCGCTCGAGGTGCCCGAGGGCGCGGTCGCCGCCGTGGTGGGCCCCAACGGCTCGGGGAAGAGCAGCCTCCTGGACGCGATCGCGGGCCTTCTCCCCGTGCGGGGCGGCACGCTGACCGTGCTCGGCGGGGAACCGGCCCGGCCCGGTGCCGTGGCCTACGTGCTGCAGGCCACCGAGGTGCCGGAACACCTCCCGATGACCGCGCGGGAGGTGGTCACGATGGGGTGTTACCCGGCGCTGGGGCTCCTGCGCCCGCTCGGCCGGGAGGGTCGCGCGCGGGTGGATGCGGCGATGGAGCGGACCGGGGTGGTCGACCTCGCTGATCGGCAACTGCTCGAGCTCTCCGGAGGTCAGCGCCAGCGCGTGCTGGTGGCCCAGGGCCTCGTCACCGGCGCGCCCCTGCTCCTGCTCGACGAGCCGATGACCGGACTCGACGTGGTGTCGCGGGCAGGGATCGAGCGGGTGGTGGCCGAGGAGTGCGCCGAGGGCCGGACGGTCGTCTACACCACCCACGACCTGGCCGAGGCCGCCACCGCGGACGTGGTGGTGCTGCTCGCCGGGCGCGTGGTGGCATCGGGCCCGCCGGAGGCGGTGCTCACCGAGGCGCACCTCGCCGAGGCGTACCGGGGACGGCTCGTGACCACGGGCGGGTTGGCGGTGCTGGACGACCCTCACCACCACGGGAACCGGCGCGACCGCCACGACGGTCACCAGCACTGACCGGCAGCAGCACTCACCGGCCGCAGCACTGACCGGCCGCAGCACTGACCGGCCGCAGCACTGGCCAACTCCAGCCCGGCCGGACCGTGCTCAGTGGCGGAGCATGCGCACCAGGTCGTCGTGCGCCGCGCCGTTCGAGGCGATCGCGGACCACTTGTACTCGGGATGGTCCAGATGCGCCTCGCCGGCGGGCCCGCCAGCCCTCGAGGTGATCGTGCCGCCGGCCTCCGGGATGATCACCAGGAGCGCGGCGAGGTCCCACCACGCGAGCTGCGGGTCGAACATCGCCTCCACCCGGCCCGATGCGACGAGCGCGTACCCGTAGGCGTCGCCCCAGGTGCGGAGCTGCACACCCTCGTCGTTGACCCGGCGGAACATGTCGCCGGTCCAGTCGTGGAACCCGGTGGTGCAGAGGTACGAGGCACGCAGGCCCCGGCGTTCCGACACCCGGCAGGGGGTCCCGTCGAGGAAGCAGCCGAGGCCGCGGCCGGCGTAGACGGTCTCGCCCAGCGCCGGCAGGTTGATGACGCCCACCGCCGGGCCGTGCTCGTCCTCGAGGTAGACCAGGTTCGAGAACGTTCCGACCCCGCGGGAGAACGCCCGGGTGCCGTCGATCGGGTCCAGTACCCACCGGCGACCGGAGGTGCCCGGCCGGTCCTCCTCCTCCTCGCCGTGGATGGCGTCGTCGGGGTGTGCCGCGGCGATCTGCTCGCGGAGGAAGTGCTCCGCGGCGCGGTCCGCCTCGGTGACCGGGGAGCCGTCCTCCTTGTGGAGGACCCGGAGCTCCGGGTGGTTGAACCAGCCGAGGGTCAGTTCGCCCGCCGCTCGCGTCCAGGCGACGGCCTGGTCCAGGAGCGCGGGGTCGACGGGGGGTGGGGAGGACGGGGCCGCGTCGGGCTGTGACATGCCCGGCAGTCTCGCGTCACCAGCCCGGGACCGCGGCCGCCGCCCGCTGGCGGCGCGCGCCGAGCCAACCGTCGGGCACGCCGAGGGTGGGGTGCACCTCCACGATCGACGGCGTGGCGGGCGATTCGGAGAACCCGAACCGGCAGGCGGGCCGCAGCGGGGCCCGTGCACCCAGGTCCCGGCCGTCGATGCTCGCCGTGGCCGCCGTGACGAAGCGGCAGGCCCGGGCCTGGTACCACTCCTGCACGCCGGTCGGGCTGGTGCCCCAGGTGGTCACATCCATGAGCACCCGCGCCGCCGGCCGTTCGACCCACCGGGTGAACCAGAGCGGGCGGGGCGGGATGCGGAAGCCCACGCCGTCGGCCCGGAGGTGGAGCCGGAGGGGACCGGCACGGAGGTCGAGCGAGGTCGGCCGAGCGAGTCCCTCGAGGTCGACCACCTCGGTGCGGTCGAAGTCGTACACGGACGTCACGAAGTCGATCGTCTCGTCGTCGGGCGCGAGCAGCGTGCGGGTGCCGTCCGGGGCGGCCCACATCACGTCGAGGGTGGGTCCGACGGGGGAGCGCTCCCAGGCACCGACCACGAACCGGTCGCCGCTCGCGAAGCCGCAGCTCGAGATCGTCCCCTGCATCCGGATGTGTCGCACGGGACGGTGGAACCCCGCCGGGACCCGCCGCGTTCCCGCGCCGCGTCAACGGCCCGTGCGCGTTCTCCGGAGCCTGCGCGACCGTTTCGGGCGTTGCGGACCCCTGTTTCCCTGACGGGCGGGTCAGAGCTGGGGGATGTTGGCGAGCGCGGCGGCCATGTCGGCGTCGGAGAACTCGTGGTCCACGAGCTCGTCGGCGAAGTAGGCGTTGTACGCGGCCATGTCGAGCATGCCGTGGCCGCAGAGCGCGGTGAGGATCACCTTCTCCTCGCCCGTCTCCTTGCAGCGCAGCGCCTCGTCGATCGCCACGGCCAGCGCGTGGGTGGGCTCCGGCGCCGGCACGATGCCCTCGGTCCGGGCGAACTGCACGCCGGCGGCGAAGCACTCGCGCTGTGGACGTGAGTCGGCCTCGATCAGTCCCAGCTCGTAGATGTGCGAGATGAGCGGGCTCATGCCGTGGTACCGCAGCCCGCCCGCGTGGATCGGGTCGGGGATGAAGTCGTGGCCGAGGGTGTGCATCTTCACCAGCGGGGTCATGCCGCCGGTGTCGCCGAAGTCGTACGTGTACGTGCCCTTCGTGAGGCTGGGGCACGACGCCGGCTCGACCGCTCGGATGATCGGGTTCATGCGCCCGGCGAGCTTCTCCCGCAGGAACGGGAACGCCAGGCCGCCGAAGTTCGACCCGCCACCCGTGCAGCCCACGATGAGGTCCGGCGTGTCGCCCGCCATCGCCATCTGCAGGAGGGCCTCCTCGCCGATCACGGTCTGGTGCATCAGCACGTGGTTCAGCACCGAGCCCAGCGCGTACCGGGTGTCGGGGTCCTGGGCGGCCACCTCGACCGCCTCGGAGATGGCGATGCCCAGGGAGCCGGGACTGTCCGGGTGCTCGGCGAGCACGGAGCGGCCGTACTGCGTGACGTCGCTGGGGGAGGGGTGCACGGTGGCCCCGAACGCCTGCATCATCGCCCGGCGGTACGGCTTCTGGTCGTACGAGGCCCGTACCTGCCAGACCTCGCAGTCGAGGCCGTACTGGGCGCACGCGAAGCTCAGCGCCGTACCCCACTGGCCCGCGCCGGTCTCGGTGGTGAGGCGCCGGACGCCGGCCTTCGCGTTGAAGAAGGCCTGGGGGACCGCGGTGTTCGGCTTGTGGGAGCCGGCGGGGCTGGTGCCCTCGTACTTGTAGTAGATCCGCGCCGGCGTGCCGAGCGCCCGCTCGAGGCGGTGGGCGCGGTGCAGGGGAGTGGCCCTCCAGAGCAGGTAGACGTCGCGCACCTCGTCGGGGATCGGGATGAACCGCTCGCCGGAGACCTCCTGCATGATCAGGTCCATCGGGAACAGCGGGGCCAGGTCGTCGGGCCCGATCGGCTCGTGCGTGCCCGGGTGCAGCGGCGGCGGGGGCGGCTCCGGCAGGTCGGCGATGACGTTGTACCAGGCGGTCGGCACCTGGTCGTCGGTGAGCAGGTAGCGGCTGGTCTCGGCCATGGGTCCCCCTGTGGTGGTCGGTGGGCCGCCCGGCACCCGTCATCGGTCGGGGCAGCCCGTCGGCCGGGAGGTTAGCGACCGGTTCCCCGACCCGTTCGGAACGACCGGTGCTAGGGAGGGGGGATGCAGGTCGACCTGATGACCGTGCCCATGCCGCTGGCGGACATGGCCGAGTTCGCCCCACGCGTCCGCGACCTCGGCTTCTCGGGGATGGTGGTGACCGAGGCCGGCCGCACCGCGTTCCTCGGCTGCGCAGTGGCCGCGGTGGCGGCGCCGGGGTTGCAGCTCGCCACCGGCGTGGCGGTGGCCTTCGCACGGAGCCCCATGGTCACGGCGCAGAACGCGTGGGAGCTCGCACAGGCCACCGGCGGCGGGTTCCGGCTGGGCCTCGGGACCCAGGTCCGCGCGCACGTGGAGCGCCGCTACGGCGCGGAGTTCGACCACCCCGGGCCGCGGCTGCGCGATCACGTGGAGGCCGTTCGTGCCTGCTTCGCCGCGTTCCGGGGCGACGGGCGACTGGACCACCACGGCGATTTCGTCGAGCTGACCCTCCTCCCCAGGGACTGGTCGCCCGGGCCGATCGGTGTGCCCGATCCGTCGGTGGACGTGGCCGCGGTCAACCCGTGGATGTTGCGCATGGCGGGTGAGGTGGCCGACGGGGTCCACGTGCATCCCCTGAACACGCCGACCTACCTGCGCGGCACGGTCGTGCCGGAGCTGGCCACGGGCGCCACGCGCGTGGGCCGCGACCCCGCGGCGGTGACCCGCATCGTGCCGTGCTTCACCGTGGTGGGCGACGACGAGGACGAGCGGACCCGGTGGCGCGAGCTCGCCCGGATGCAGGTGGCGTTCTACGGCTCCACCCCGAACTACGCGTTCATCTTCGAGCAGGTCGGGCGGCCGGGGACCACCGCGGCCCTGCGGGAACGGCAGAAGGCCGGCGACCTCGCGGGCATGGCGGCGGTGATCGACGACGAGCTGCTCGCCCACTTCGTCGTGGAGGCGCCGTGGGACGGCCTGGGTGCCGCGATCGGGGAGCGGTACGAGGGTTTGGCCGAACGGGTGGTGCTGTACTTCGCGGGGTTGGCCGCCCGGTCGGATCCGACGACCCTCGAACGGTTCGGGCGGGTGGCGGCGGAGGTGGCGGCCGCGTGAGCGCCGGAGCGGTGGACCCGGCGGACCGGGCGGAGGCGGCGGAGCTGCTGGCCCGCTACGCCGAGCTGATCGACGCCGGGGACTTCGACGGGGTGGGCGAGCTGCTCTCGGACGCCGAGGTGCTCGAGGCCGGCGGGGCCCGGGTGGCGGCAGGGGCCCTCGAGATCTCGGCGATGTACGCCGCCACGACCGTTCGTCACGAGGACGGCACGCCGGGCACCGCGCACGTGATCACCAACGTGATCGTCGAGGTCACGCCGGAGACCGACGAGCTCGAGATGCGGAGCCGCTTCACGGTGCTCCAGTCCGTCGGCGACCTCCCGTTGCAGCCGATCGCGGTGGGACGCTACGTGGACCGGGTGCGCCGCATCCACGGACGGTGGCGGTTCGTGCAGCGGCGCATGGTGCCCGAGCACTGGGGCGACACGAGCCACCACCTCACGTTCGACCCGCGCTCGCTCTAGGTCGTTGCGTTCCCGTCGTGGTGGTTGCGTTGCGGTCGTGGTCGTTGCGGGGACTACGGTCGCCGTGACCCGCCAGCCACCGCCCCGCCCCGCGTCCCCCGCCCGGCACCGGCCCGACCCACAGGAGTGCGGTCCATGTCCCTCAGCCCCAGCGATCCCGTCGAGCGCCTCATCACCGGTCCGCCGGTGGCCGTCCACCCCGAGGACACCCTCCTCACGGTGGCCGAGATGCTGATCGAGGACGGGATCGGCGCCGTGGTGGTGCGGGGCACGGAGGGACCGTCGGGCGTGGTGTCCGAGCGCGACATCGTGAACGCCGTGGTCGACGGCGTGGACCTCGACGCCGACCGGGCCTCGGACGTGATGGCCATGGACGTGCTGACCATCGACGCCGCCGAGCCGATCTCCGCCGCGGCGACCGCCATGATCACCGGCTCGATCCGCCACCTCCCGGTGGTGTCCGACGGCGTGGTCGTCGGCGTGGTGTCGATCCGCGACGTCCTGGCGGTCTACGCCGCCTGACCGGCGGCCGTTCCCGCCGTGGACCTCCTGAGCATCCTCGACCTCGCCGACCACGGGCCCGACACGTTCGTGGGCTCGGGCCCGCGGTACCCGTGGGGAGGGCTCTACGGCGGCCAGATCGTGGCCCAGGCGCTCGTGGCCGCGGCCCGGACGGTCGACCCCGAGCTGCAGGTGCACTCCCTGCGCGCCTACTTCATCCGGCGTGGGGACCACACCGAGCCCGTGCGTTACGAGGTGGACCGCATCCGCAACGGGCGGTCCTTCGCCACGCGCCGCGTGGTGGCCCGTCAGGCGATCGGGGCGATCCTCAACCTGGAGGCGAGCTTCCAGCGCCGGGAGGACTCCGAGGATGTGGAGACCGTCTCGCTCCCGCCCGACGTGCCGGCGGCGGAGGAGCTCGACGCCGGGTCCTGGAGCCCGGTCTTCGAGCGGGCGTTCGTGCCCGAGGCACTGGTGGGCGCGTGGCCGCAGCGGGACGGGGGCGGGCGCGCCACGGCATGGCTCCGGGTCGACCAGGAGCTGTCCGACGACGGCGTGGTGCACGCCGCGGGGTTCGCCTACCTGAGCGACGACCTGCCGACGGATGCGGTGGTGCGGGCCCATCCGGTGCGCGATGAGCCGCGGGAGGTGATCGAGTCCGTGCTGTTCACCGCGAGCCTCGACCACACGATCTGGTTCCACCGGCCCTTCCGGGCCGACTCGTGGCACCTCCACGACTTCACCTGCCACACGTTCGTGCACGGCCGGGGCCTGGCCCTCGGTCACGTGTTCCGCGCCGACGGCGCCCACGTGGCGACGGTGGCCCAGGAGGTCCTCCTGCGCGACCAGCGCACCCGTTGACCCCCGTGTGACGGGCGGAACGGCCCGATCCCGGGACGGAATGGTCCACTTCCCGGCTGGGCTGCCGATGCTCGGTGTGAGGAGGTGCTGCAAGGTGCAGTTGGACTGGATCCGGATCGGGTCGGAGCGCCCGGTGCGGCTGGTGCTGGATCCGCGCGTGACGATGGTGAGGGCACCGGCGCCCGAGCTCGAGCGACTGGTGGCGGCGCTGTCACGCGCCTGGCTGGACGCCGGGGGCGAGGTGGGCGGTGCCCTGTCCTCTGCCGGCATCCAGGTCCCCCTCGACGACTCGACCGTGCTGGGCCTCGGACTGACCGGCGAGGGCCCGCCCGTGGTCGGTGCGGGGTGGATCCCGCCGCCGTCGGCCGCATCCGTGGCCGCGGCGGGCGATGCCGTGATGGACGCGGCGCGACGGGTCGACGAGGCCCGGCTGGCGCTGGACCTCGAGGAGCGCCGCAGGGAGGCGACGCGGGCCGCTGCGGAGGTGGGAGGTCGCGAGCTCGACGAGCTCCGCGACCGCGTGGCGGCGATCGAGCTGCAGCTGGCCGCGGCCGACGAGCGGGCCGGGGTGCGGCGGGTCGAGCGCGCCGCGGCCGGCGAGGCGGCAACACTCGCGGCCGGCCGTCTGCAGGAGCTCGACCGGCTCGGCGAGTTGCTGCGGGAGGTGGTCGCCGCGTCGCCGTCCTGGCGGATCGGCACCGCGCCCACCGGCCTGGACGAGCTGCTCGAGGGATGCCGGTCCACGGGACCGGGACCGACGGAGCTGCTCGACGCGCTCGGTGCCTGGTCGGCGCGGATGGCCGACGGCACGGCGCCCGTCGCCGCCGAGGCGGCGGCCCTACGCGACGCGCTGGCCTCGGTGGAGCGCCGGTGGGCGGAGGCCTCCGTGGCCGGTGTGGAGGGCGATCCCGAGGTGCGCGCCGCGCTCGACACGGCCACCGCGGCCGGTGAACGCACCGCGGCCCTCGAGGAGCTGCTCGACTCCGGGGTGCCGGGTGAGCGTGTGCGGGTGGAGATCGACGCCGCCCACGAGCGGACCCTCTCGGCGCACCACCGGGACCGGGACGGTGCCGTCGCCGCGGAGGAGGAGGTGCTCGCCCGCTACGGGTTCGACTCGTACCTCGACTACACGATCGCCACCTCGACCCGCTCGGTGGGCGACCTGGTGGCCGACCGGCTCGGCCGCCTGCGCGACGAGCTGGCGGAGGCGGGCGCCGCGCTGGCCGCCGCCCGCACCCGGGCCGCGGGCCGCCTCGACGCCCTCGCGGCCGAGCGCGAACCTCTCCAGCGCCGCGCCGCGGAGCTCCTCGGTGGGTGGCCGGAGCGGCCGCTCGACGAGGTACTGGGCGAGCTGCCCGAACCGCCCGCGGAGCTGCGACGGCTGCCGGAGCAGGTGCTGGCCGCCCGCACGGAGGCCGCGGACGAACGACGACGGGCCGAGGAGGCCGTGGCGGACCTCGATGCCGAGGACCGCACGGCGCCCGCGGCGCGCGAGGAGTTGGTGCAGGCCCACGCCACTGTGTCGGCGGGCGCGACGGAACTGGCTGACCTGCTCGAGCAGGTCCGCTCCCGGGCCGACGAGGAGCTCGCCCGTTGCCGCGACGCGGCGGCGGTGCTGGCCCGGGCCGAGGCGCAGTTCGTGGCCGCCGAGGGCGGGGCGGACGCCGCGGCCTACACCGACGCGGACCTGCCGGACGTGCTCGCCGCGGTCCTCGCCGCGCTGCCGTCCGGCGCGGAGCGCCCGCCGTTGGTGCTGCACGACGCGCTGCGCCCGCTGGGACCACGGCTCGCGATGGCGTGTCTGGATGCCCTCGGCCGGGACGCCGTGCAGGTGCTGTACCTGACCGACGACGACGAGCTGCTCGCCGCCTGGGAGGCGGACCCGGGCCGCCCACCCGCAGTGCGCCTCAAGGACCGAGGCCGGTTGCGTCGACTGCTGCGCCGCCGCTGACCGGTCGTAGCGCCCCCCCGGGGGCGGCCGGCCGGACCACCGGGCCGACGGCGATGGATCCACGGGCGCGTCACCCGGACGTCACCTGAACTCCACCTGCTGTCCATCCCGGTACGCCACAGTCGGCGCCGTGCACGTGATCCGGCGGACCGTGGCAGCGTGGGCTGCCGTCATGCTCGTGGTGCTGGCGCCCGCGGTGGCCACGACCGCCGTGGGGGCGGCCGGCACGGTCGCGCTCGCGGTGAACCCCGTCCCGGTGGCCCTCGGCTCCTACGAGCCCGTCGAGGTGCGGTGGACCGGCCAGGCCCCGAACCAACTGGTGTTCATCATCGTGTGCCGGCGGCCGACGACATCGCCGGGGTTCGAGGTCGGTGCCGACTGTGCCTCCCTCACCCAGGTCACCCCGAACGGCACGCCCGACGGCGCGGGCCGGGCCGAACTCCCGGTCTTCCGCGGACCCGATCCGTCGGGTGACCTCCCGTGGGGCTGCTTCGCTCCGGAGGACGTGGCGCCGCCGGGCGTGGAGAAGGTGACCACCTGCTTCGCCCGGCTGACCACGGACGTGGTGCTGAACAACGACGCGGCGGTCGACGTGCCCTTCTCCGTGACCGGCCGGGGGGCGCCACCTCCACGGGGGGTGCTGGGCGCGCCGGTCGGTACGGCGCCGCCCAGCGAGGTGAGCGACGCGACGGCCGCACCGCCGGTGCCGGCCGGGCCCCGGCCGATGACGTTCGCGGGCTGAGCCGCAGCGGCGGCACGGGGCACACCTGGTCCGCTCAGTCGGTGGGCGCCACCGAGGCGAAGGCACGGGCACGGTCGATCGCAGCCTGACGTTCCCCACCGTCGTCGGCCACACCGACGAGTTCGTAGTCGTCGGTGAACTCGGGGCGGAGCGCACCGTGCTCGTCCACCATCCAGGGGAGCGCCAGTCGGCGGGGCACCCGCACCCGCGCGGGCACCTCGAGCGTGCCGAACACCCGGTCCCACCACGGCACCGAGACGCCGTGGTTGCGCATCGGGTGGCCGAAGTGGTGGTGGAAGTGGTGCCGCCGCAGCCAGCGTCCGTAGGCGGTGCGGGGCGGGACCAGGTGTGCCCGGGCGTGCTGGAACTCGTACCACCCGTAGCCGATGCACCAGCCCACCGGCAGCGCCACCGCGGTCGGGGCACCGCCCACGAACCAGCCGACCGGCCCCCAGAGAAGGAGTCCGACGACGATCACCCCGGCCCAGCTCAGGAGGTGCGTGTACCCGAAGCTCCACGACGAGTGCACGTGGTGCTCGAGATGCTCGCGGCTCATGATCCCCCGGCCGTGGAGGTGGTGCATGGCGAAGCGATGCAGCAGGTACTCGGCGGCGAACCAGAGGAACGCGCCGGCGGTCACGGCGAGCAGGACGCCCACGACGGCGGCGAACGTGGTCATCGGGTACCTCCGGGATGGTGCAGCGAGCGGGCCAGGTCGGTTGCGGTCGCGAGGTCGTCGGGTCGGGCGCCCCACCCGAGCAGCAGCGTGCGGGTGAGCTCGCGGCCGAGGTGGACGCCGGCCAGGGGGAGGCCGGTTCGCAGCGCGTCCACGAGCAGGGTGCCGTTCAGGGCGGTGACCCACGTGAGCGTGCGGGTGAGGTCACCCTCGACCGGGTTGCCGAGCGGGTCCTCGGTCGAGTCCGAGGGGCGGAGTGCGCCGTCGGACACGGCGTCGACCAGCAGCCGTCGCGGCACGTCGAGCACCGTCATCGCCGCGGGCACCACGCCGGCGGCGTCGCCGGGGTCCTCGGCGCCGGCCGACGCGAGCAGCTGCTGCTGCAGGCGGAACTCCCGGCGGTGGGTCACGGGTGCCTCGAGGAACAGATCGGCGAACGCGACGAGGCGGGCGAGTGACGCGGTCCGCACCGGCGTGCCCGGCGGGAGCTCCCGGTCCCACCCCTCCACCGCGGTCCGGGCGACCTCGGCGAGCGTGCCGAGCGCGGCGACCTGGACGGCGGCCATCAGCGCGCTCCGGGACGGGAAGTACGTGTAGAGCGAGGCGGTGGCGTAGTCCGACTCCTGGCCGAGCGCCGTCATCGTCAGGCCGTCGACGCCCTCTCGGTCCACGAGGTCGAGCGCGATCTCCAGCAGGTGGTCCCGCCGGGCGGTTCGCTTCCGCTCCCTGCGGTCGATGGCCTTGTCCGAAACCATTTCGGAAAACGTAGCCCCCACGGTCCATCGGTCGCCAGTCGCTCCCGCGGCGGTCGCGGAATCACGCGGTCGACCGCACGGTTCCCCGTCCCGTCACCACCCTTCCCCTGCCGTGTCGAGCGGCCGACCGGGGTGAGTGCTCCACCGATTGGGTGGATCGACCGATGACAAGAGATGGACGCGCCGGGTAGAACCGCGGCCGGCGCGTGCACGGAACCCCAGCCGCACCCGCATCCCGGACCCCATGTCGTACCCCTCCTCCCGACCTCGCACGCATCGGCGGGCGCTCACCGGCGCCGTCGTCGCGGCCGCACTCGCGGTCGCCGCGTCGGTGCTCGCCCCGGCGGTGGGAGCACAGGACGGGCCCGCCGCCCCGGAACCCACCACGTCCGCGTCGACCACGACGACCACGACGGCCGGCGGTCCGCCGAACGGCACCGGCAGCACCTCCACGACCTCGCCCACGGGTGCGGCCGGCGGGCCGTCCGCCACCGACCCCCTTCCTGCGCCGCTCGACGTCGCCTCGATCGACGAGCTCGTCGCGGAGGCCCGCGCCCAGGCCCAGGCGGTCCGCGACGCCCAGATCGCGGCGGCGCAGCAGGCGCTCGAGGCGGCGGACGCGCTCGCGGCCGAGGCGGGCGGTCGACGTGACGCGGCCGCCGCGACGCGTGACGCCGCGGCGCGCGTGGAGGAACAGCGCAGGGCGGAGGTCGAGCAGGTGCGGTCACGGGTGGGCGCCTTCGCCGCGGACGCCTACATGCGGGTCGGGACCGACAGCGACGGGCGGCTCGCCCGCCTCCGGCTCGGGGCGGGCGCCGCGGACCCCAAGGTCGTGGACGCGCAGCAGACGCTCGTCTACACCGACGGTGCGGTGCGGGCGACACGGACCGACCTGCGCGAGGCCACCGGACGTTTCGACGAGTCGCGCCGGGCCACGACCGCGGCCCAGCGGACCCTCGACGAGCGCACAGCGGAGTACGACTCCCTGGCGTCGGCGGCCGCCGCGGCCCGCTCGGCACTGGAGGAGTTGCGCACCGCTCCGCTCGACGTGCCGGCCGCGGCCACGGTGTCGAGCCTCTACGGCTCGGTCGGTCCCACCATCCTCGGCCGGGGGCTGCTCACGCCCGAGGACCTCGCCGCCTTCGTCCGCGCCCGCGGCCGCCCGCATCCGTCGGTCGACGTGGAGCAGCTCGCCAGCGCCTTCGTGGACGAGGGTGCGGCGGAGGGCGTGCGCTCCGACCTCGCCTGGGCGCAGTCGATCATCGAGACCGGCTACTTCGGGTTCGCCGGTTCGATGGTGGAGCCGGGCGACCACAACTACGCGGGGATCGGTGCATGCGACTCGTGCAGCCGCGGGTTCCTCTACCCGACGCCGGAACTCGGCGCACGGGCCCAGATGCAACTGCTGCGCACCTATGCGGACCGGAACGCGACCACGTCGTCGCTCGCCCGCCCGCTCGCGGGCCGACCGCCCGAGAAGGTCGGGGTGCGCGGGTGCTGTGCCACCTGGATGGCGCTGTCGGGGGTGTGGGCCACGGGCCCCGGCTACGGGGTGAAGATCCTCGGGCTCTACAACGACATGCTCCGGTTCGCGGTCGAGCGCCGGCGCACCGCCGCCCAGCCGCCGGCGCCGCCGGTCCCGCCGCCCGGCACGACCCTCCCGTCCCCCGGTCCGGTCACCGCGGGCGGCTGACCGCTCGGCGCCCCCGGAGTCGGGTGGGAGCGGACCGTCCCGCCGGTAGCCTGACGGCGTGCAGACGGTGCCTCGGGGCGGGTATCCGGAGCAGGACCGACCCCTCGACGATGCGGAACTCCGGGAGCTGGCGCTCCACCACGCGCCCGATCTCCTGCTCGTGGTCGACGACCAGCTCAGCGCCGTGTGGGCGAACGGCGCAGTGGACCGGGTCCTGGGGTACGGGCCCGGCGAGATGCTCGGCACGCCGATCGTGGACCACGTCCACCCCGACGACCTGGCGCTGTCGGCCGGCGCGGTGGCCGAGAGCCTGCGGACGCCGGGCTACCACCTGGCCACGGAGTTGCGGATCCGTCGCGCCGACGGCTCCTTCCTCACCTGCCGGGTGACGGCCACGACGGTCGAGCGCGGTGAGGGCAGCTGGATGGTGCTGGCCGTGCGCCCGATGGCGGACGACCAGGCCATCGCGGACCGACGCGCCGGACTCGCGGAGCTGGCCCGCTCGGTGTACCTCACCTGCGCCGCGATGCGCTGGTACGAGGAGCAGGACCTGGTTCCCCCGATGCTGGCCCGGCTCGCCGAGGTGGTCGACGCCCGCACGGTCGAGCTCGCGGGCTGGGAGCAGCGCGGGCATCCGGCCCAGGTGGTGGCGGCATGGACGCGCGACGGCTTCCGGGCCGAGCTGTTGCCCGGCGCCCCGGTGGCGCCCTCGGCCACGATCGAGGCGCTGCGCTCCGTGCCCTGCGTGGTCGGTTCGACCACGGGTCCCGATGGTGCCGTCCGACGTACCGTCGAGATGCTCGTGGAGCCCACCCGCGGTCATCCGGGAGTGCTGCGCCTCACCTTCGGGCCCACGATGCCCCAGTGGGACGACGCGAATGCGGACGTCGTGCAGTCGATGGTCGCGACCGTCCTGGCCACCGCCCGGCGGTGCGCGGAGGAGCGGCGGACGAACGAGCTCGCGATCCGCGACCCGCTGACGACCCTCCTCAACCGTCACGCCCTCCTGGACCGGCTCACGGTGATGATGGACCGCTCCGCGCCCGGCTACCAGCCCCCGGTGGTGCTGTTCGCGGACCTGAACCACTTCAAGTCGCTGAACGACGCGCGTGGCCACCGGGAGGGCGACCGGCTGTTGCAGGCCGTCGCTGCCGCGCTCGAGGGCCAGATCCGGGCGCGGGACCTCGCGGCCAGGATCGGCGGCGACGAGTTCGTACTGGTGATCGACACCCCCGACGAGTCGACGGCGTCGATCGAGGAGCGGGTGCGTGCCGCGGTGGACCGGGCGCTGGCAGAGTGGCCGGGGGTGACCCTCGCGGTCGGGGCCGTCGAGGTGGGCCCCCACGACGCCGCCGCCGACGTGCTCGAGGCCGCGGACCGCGCGATGTACGAGGACAAGCGTCGCCGGCCACCGGCCACCACCTGATCACTCGCCGTCCCGGTCGGATCCCTTCTCCGCCGGGCGATGGCGCGCTGGGAAGGATGACCCATTGCGTGCCCGGGGGCCGGTGACGATCGCCACTCTTCCCGTGGATGTCACCTCGGGTTCATCTTCGTTCACTTCAGCGTTGGTGCTGTCGTCCTTTCCGCGTCACCTCGGTCCGCCACACTCCGCAGCGTGGCGGTCACGACACCGGAGACCCCTGCTCCCGACGCGCAGATCGAGGAGCGGCCCCGCGCGATCCGATCCGCGCGCACGCTCGGCGACCGGATCTTCCGCGCTCTCGCCGGCGGCGCGGCGGCCACGTGCCTGCTCATCATGGCGGCCACCGGCCTGTTCCTCACCCTGAAGTCCATCCCGGCCCTCCAGGCGGCGGGCGTGTGGGACTTCTTCACCGACTCCGTGTGGCAGCCGGCCGAGGACAAGCTCGGGGTGGGCGGCCTGCTGGTCAACACCGTGCTCATCGCCCTCGTGGCGCTGGTGATCGGTGTGCCCCTGGCGCTCGGACTCGCGCTCTTCATCAACGAGTACGCCCCGGCCCGGCTCAAGCGGTGGCTGACCGGTGCGGTGGATCTGCTCGCCGCCATCCCCAGCCTGATCTTCGGGATGTGGGGCTACTTCGCGCTGCAGGAGCCGCTGAGCGGGGTGGCCCGATGGCTGGCGGACCACCTCAACGCCATCCCGTTCTTCCGGCTGACCACCCCGGACGCCGCCCTGACACGGTCCACCTTCATCGCCGGTGCCGTGGTGGCGATCATGATCACCCCGATCATCACCTCGGTCTCGCGTGACGTGATGGCCCAGGTCCCCAGGGTCCAGTGCGAGGGCGCCCTCGGCCTCGGTGGGAGCCGGTGGGGCATGATCCGCGACGTCATCCTGCCGTTCGGCCGCAGCGGCATCGTCGGCTCGATCCTCCTGGGGTTCGGGCGGGCGCTGGGCGAGACCATCGCGGTGGTCCTCGTGATCGCCCTCGTGTTCGAGCCGAACTTCAACATCCTGGAGCTCGGCAGCGGTTCGATCTCCGCCCTGATCGCGAGCAAGTTCGGTGAGGCGCAGGGCATCGAGATCAACGCGCTGATCGCCGCGGGTCTCGCGTTGTTCATCATGACGCTCGTCGTGAACCTGATCGCACGGTCGATCGTGAACCGGTCGAAGCTGGCGGGCTGAGATGGCGATCGAACTCGACCCGCACCGCGACGCGACGCCGCTCGCCCCGATCGACCTCCCGCCGCCCGCGGCCGCGGAACCGGCGGCCGCCGCGGAGGCGCCGTTCGTTGCCGCGGAGCCCCCGGCGGTGGAGGACGTCCCGTTCCGGCCGAAGCAGCTCTCGTCGAAGGATCGGGTGGAGTACCTCCTCTCGCTCGGCTCGGGGCTCGCCTTCGCCTGGGTGCTCTGCCTGGTCATGGACTGGCGGGCACCGCTGACCTTCGCGATCTGGGCCCTGGTCTGGTTCCTCGGATGTTCCTACGCCCTGAGCCGTGACCGGACCAGCAAGGTGGTGGCGCAGGACCGGTTCGTCACCACGCTCATCTGGCTCTCCGGCATGCTCGCCGTGGGCGTGCTGGTCTGGATGCTCGTCTTCGTCTTCCTCAAGGGCATCGGCGGGCTGAGCCTGTCGTTCTTCACCGAGGACATGGCGGAGGTGGGTCCGCTCGATCCGGGCGGCGGCATCAAGGCCGCGCTGATCGGCACGCTCGAGCAGATCGCCATCGCCACGGTCATCTCGGTGCCGATCGCCATCCTCACCGCGGTGTACCTGCACGAGATCAAGGGACGCTTCGCCACCCCCGTCCGCTTCATCGTCGACGCGATGAGCGGGCTGCCGTCGATCGTCGCCGGTCTCGTGGTGTTCACGATCTGGGTGAACGAGGGCCACGGGTTCTCCGGCGCGTCGGCCGGCGTGGCACTCGCCATCATGATGATCCCGATCGTCACGCGTACCGCGGAGGAGATCCTCCGCACCATCGACGACGGGCTCCGTGAGTCGGCGCTGGCCCTCGGTGCCCCGCAGTGGCGCGCCGTGCTCCAGGTGGTGCTCCCCACCGCGAGGTCGGGTCTGATCACCGCGTCCATCCTGGGTGTCGCCCGGGCGATCGGCGAGACCGCACCCGTGCTGCTGACGGCCTTCGGCAGCTCGGTCACCAACCTCAACCCGTTCTCGGGCCCCCAGGCCAACCTTCCCCTCTACATCTGGGGGCTGTTGCGGGAGCCGAACGAGGTGTCCATCAACCGCGCGTGGTCCGCCGCGCTGGTGCTGATCATGCTCGTGCTGGTGCTGTTCACGCTGGCGCGGGTGATCGGCGAGCGGGGCGCGAAGAAACGAGGAGCACGATGAGTGCCACCAACGGCGAGACGCCCAGCTGGGAGCCGCCGACCTCCTGGCCGCCGGAGCCGACCGGTGCCGATCCGTTCGCGACCCCGTCGCCGGCCGCGGCGGCCCCGCCGCCACCGCCTCCCTTCAACGGCAACGGTGTCGCCGTTCCCGACCAGACCCTCCTCGGCGGCGCCGAGCTCCCGCCGTCGACGGTCGATCTGCGGTCGACCCCGCCGGTCGACCTGCCCGATGGCGAGGACGGAGCCGGGATCCCGGGGATGGCGGGCCCCGCGGCCGCGGCGCCCGTCGTGGATGCGCCGGGTGAGCCCACGCTGTACGGGACGAGCCCGGCCGCGCCGGTCGCCACGACCGCGGTGCGTTCCCGCGGCGGGGTCCGCGACGACCAGGAGCCGGCCCGGATCGACGCGATCTCCCTGAGCCAGTGGTTCAGCGGTCGCAAGGTGCTGGAGCGCTGCTCGTTGAGCATGGAGCCCGGTCGGGTCACCGCCCTGATCGGCCCGTCGGGCTGCGGGAAGTCGACCTTCCTCCGCGCGCTCAACCGGATGCACGAGCTCGTGCCCGGTGCCCAGCTGTCGGGTCAGGTGCTCCTCGACGGCGTCGACATCTACAGCGAGGACATCAGCCCCACCGAGGTGCGGCTGCGCATCGGCATGGTGTTCCAGAAGCCCAATCCGTTCCCGGCGATGTCGATCGCCGACAACGTGCTGGCCGGGCTGGGACTGTCCGGCTCGAAGACCGACGACCCCGAGGCCCTCGTGGAGCAGTGCCTCCGCCGTGCCGGTCTCTGGGAAGAGGTCAAGAACCGCCTGCACGAGGGCGGGATGTCGCTCTCCGGCGGCCAGCAGCAGCGTCTCTGCATCGCCCGTTCCCTGGCGGTGCACCCCGACGTGCTCCTCATGGACGAGCCCTGCTCGGCGCTCGACCCGATCTCCACCCGGGTGATCGAGGAGACCATCCGCGAGCTGTGCGAGGACATCACGATCGTGATCGTCACGCACAACATGCAGCAGGCCCAGCGGGTGAGCGACGACTGCGCCTTCTTCCTCGTGGAGACGCTCGGCGAGCCGGGCCGGATCGTCGAGAACGGCCCGACCGAGCGCATCTTCTCCAACCCGTCGGATCCGCGGACCCTGGACTACGTCAACGGAAGGTTCGGATGATGTCCGTCCCCACATCCCGCCGCCCCGGACGCCTGTCGTTGGCGCTCCGGTGCCTCGCCGCCACCGCCGTCGTGGCCGTCGCCTCCTTCGCCGGCGCCCCGGCGGCGTCCGCCGACGGCCCGCTCGTCAACGGCGGCGGTTCCTCCTTCGTGAGCCTGCTCGTGTCGCAGTGGCGGGCGGACGTGGCCAAGCCGCCGTACAACCTCGGCATCAACTACGCCGCCACCGGGTCGACCTTCGGCCGCGACAAGTACATCACCGGTGCGCTCGACTTCGGGCAGTCCGACATCCAGTTCCTCGACGACGAGCAGGCCCGCCTCCAGGCGTCGGGTCGCGGGAACTTCGTGTACGTGCCGATCGCGGCCGGCGCGGTGGCCTTCATGTTCAACCTGGCGGGCACCGACGGCAAGCGGATCACCGACCTCAACCTCACGCCGGATGCGGCCTGCAAGATCTTCACCGTGCCCGACATCCGCTGGACCGACCCGTCGATCGCGGGGGCGAACCCGGGCGCCAAGCTGCCGGACCGTCCGGTGATCCCGGTGGTGCGTCAGGACCGGTCCGGTACGAGCTACGTCCTCAGTGAGTTCTGCATCCGCCGGGCGCCCGGCGCGTGGAACGCGTTCAAGACGCTCAACGCGCAGGGGAGCTTCAACCCCGACGAGCGCCTCAACCGCGGTCTGCCGATCACGCAGTGGTCCACCGGCTACGGCAAGGTGCAGTCCGCGCAGGCCTCCGACGGCATCGCGAACGTGGTGGCCAACAGCGCCACGGGCCGTGACTCGATCACCTACATCGAGACCGGCTACACGAAGGTGAAGGGCCTCCCGGCGGCGAAGGTGCAGAACCCGGCGGGCGTGTTCACCCCGCCGCTGCCGGCGAACTCCACCATCGCGCTGGGCTTCGCGACGCCCCGCGGCAACGGCACGTTCGAGCTGAGCTACGACGGTGGCGACCCCCGCGCGTACTTCCCGTCCACCTACTCCTACGCGATCGCGCAGACCACGGGCTTCGACCCGGCCAAGGGGAAGGTGCTCGCCACCTACCTGAACTACGCCGCCTGCAAGGGCCAGGATCGCGCCGAGCCGCTGCTCTACTCGCGGTTGTCGAGCGTGCTGGTGGACATCGCCCTCGACGCCACCGCGAAGATCCCCGGGGCGCCACCGCGACCGCCGACCGCCACGTGTTCGGCCCCGCCACCCCCGTCGCTGCAGAACGCGCCGGCCAAGGCCGCGGCAGCAGCCGGTGCCGGTGCGGGTGCCGCAGGCGCGGGCGCGGCAGGTGCGGCGGGCGCGGGCGCGGCGGGTGCCGCGGCGGACGCGGCGGCCCAGGCCGCTGCTGCGGATGCGGCGGCCGCGGATGCCGCGGCCGCGCAGGCCGCGGAGGTGGCGGGCGCATCGGAGGAGGCCGCGGCGGATGCCGCGACCGGTGCCGCCGGCGGGAGTGGCGCGGTGGCGGGCCAGAACGTCGGCTCGAGCTCGGGTGGGCCCGAGAACAGCGACGTGCTGTTCACCCTTCTGCTCGGCGCCGCACTCGTGGCGGTCGGAACGTTCGCGGCCAAGGGTGGCCGATCGGCGGTCGGTCGGCCGTGAGCCGGCGTCCCGTCCTCCGTTGGACGGTCCGCGGCGTGGCCGCGGCCGTGGCCGCCGGCTGGGTCCTGCTCCCCGTCGTCGCCCCGGCGCAGGACGCCGCCCCGGCGCCCACCCAGCCGGTGGTCGCCGCGCTCATCCCGGGAGAGGTCACGCCCGCGGCACTCGAGGTGATCCGGACCCTCGCCAACGCCGAGGTGCCCACCGACGTCCAGTACCTGGGCAGCAGCTCCGCGGAGGCCCGGCGGGGTCTGGTGGCCGGCGAGACCGATCTGGCCGTGTCGGGCGTCGGCTTCTCGGACGCCGAGATCGCGGCGCTGAAGGATGCGGGAAAGGGGCTCATCTCGGCCCCCATCCAGGCCGTGGGCCTGCAGGTGTTCGGCAACCGTGACACCTTCCGCTACCAGGCGAAGGGCTGCCGCGACAACGTCGACCCCGATACCGGGGAGCCGATCGACCTGAACCTCGACTGCACGGTGCGATCGTACGAGGGGACCACCATCCGGCTCGACCCGGACCTGCTCGAGCAGATCTTCATCGAGCGCAACGACGGCGCCAACGTCTGGAACTCCGCGAAGTTCGCCGACCTGATGGCCCCGCTGCTCCCGCCCCCCACCGCGGCGGCCCCCAAGGGCTGGGAGTTCGTGAGCACCATCGAGACGCCCATCCCGGTCGTGCGCAGCGATGGTGATGCCTTCAACCAGTACCTGGACAGCTACATCGACCGCACCCGGGGCCAGCAGCGTCGCGCGTACCTGCCCTCGCTGGCCGGCGTCCGGCCCGACCTCACCCCCAGCGAGGAGTGGCCCAACCCGCAGGTCAACACCCGTCAGGGCATGGACAACGTGGTGAGCCAGGTGCGGGAGCGGATCAATCCTGCGTCCAGCTCGCTGCCCATCGGCGGCGTGTGGGCCGCCACCAGCCCGTACTACGTCGGCGAGTCGTTCCTCCTGAACGAGGCGAAGCCGCCGAGTGCCCGGGTCCCGCTGTTCCGGGTGGAGGTGCTCAACGGCGCCGGGGAGTGGGTGACGGCTACGCCGGCGACCGTCACCACCGCGGTCGAGGCGGGGAAGGGAACTCCCGTCACGGGTGCCACCGACAGCGTGCCCGGCGCCTATCCGATCACCTGGGTCAACCGTGCCTACCTCCCCCAGAGCGGCCTCACCGCCGCCGAGGTCAACGGTGCCGCCGCCTTCATCCGCGTCCAGGTGACGCAGGGTCGTGCCGGGGCGGCCAAGCTCGGTGACGGCCAGATCACAGCCGACATGCAGAAGGAGGCGCTCGCCGCGGCGAACTCGGCGGTCGAGTCCAACTGCGCGGCCGCGAAGGGCACGGTCCTCACCAGCTCCGACGGCGCGCCCTACGTCCCCAAGGGCGTACTGCCCTCCGGCAGCTACAAGTACTGCCAGGCCGCGCCGCCGGCGCCGACCGCGGTCCCCGAGGCGGTCGCCGGAGCGGAGTCGGCACCCGCCGACCTGGCCACGGACCCGGGCCTCCTCGACAGCGGCGTGACCGACAGCAGCGGCTTCAGCGAGCTCAGTCCGGTCACCGACGCCGCCGTCAGTGGTGAGCTGACCTCGGGCGCGACCGCGAGCGTCGCCGGCGCCCGAACCGGGAAGTCGGCCGCGACGGTGACCACCGCCGCGGTGGGTGCCCGCATGCCGCTCGGCATCCCCGGCCAGTCGCTCGCGCCCCTCGACCGTCTGGTGACGCTCGGAATGGGTGCGCTGATCTTCCTCGGGATGCGCCATCTCTACCTGCGACGAGCGGGGTCCTTTTGAGCGCCCCCACCAGCCCCTACTCCGGCCCCGAC
The DNA here is from genome assembly GCA_049316905.1 of Microthrixaceae bacterium. Lineage (GTDB taxonomy): Bacteria > Actinomycetota > Acidimicrobiia > Acidimicrobiales > Microtrichaceae > CAIPVR01. Next base: position 21,989 of record JBMOJH010000028.1, read on the forward strand.
GTGCTCCCGCCCGACCCGGTCGACCCCGTCGACGGCGGCGGCGTGCCGGCCGACAGCGCGCCCGCGCCCGCACCGGAGGCGGTGCCGGAGGCAGCCCCGGAGATGGTTCCCGAGGAGCCTCGGGACCGGCGCAGCGCACGCCGGATCGTGGTCGCGGTGCTGGTGGGTCTGCTCGCCTTCGTGATGTTGGTGGTGTTCCTGCTGCCCGTCGCCGCCCAGCAGCGCCAGGGGCACCTGCGGGACCAGTACGCGGTGGCCGCGTCGAAGGTGGGGACGGGCAAGGCGGCGTTCCTGATGCAGATCCCCGCCATCGGGCTCGACCAGGTGGTGGTCCGGGGCGCGGGTCCGGTCGAGCTCCGGGGCGGGCCCGGATGGAGGGCGGGCAGCGCCCCGGTCGGCCAGGGCAACACGGTCGTGCTGGGCCACTCGACGCTCTGGTCGTATCCCTTCGGCGACCTCGACTCACTCAAGGGGGGGGACCGCATCTTCCTCCGAACCCGCGACGGTCGGGTCCACCGGTACAAGGTCACCGGCAAGCCCCGTGTCGTGACCGACTCGCGGACGCGGGTGATGAAGGCCACGGGTCCGACCCGGCTGACGCTCGTCACCTCCTCGGGTGGCCCGCTCAGCACCAAGCGGACGGTCGTCGTCGCCGCGGCGGACGGCCGCCAGCCCGAGGTCCCCGAGGACCAGAAGGAGCGGCTGTCGTCCACCACGGACCTCGGTTCCTTCGACGAACGGCCGCTGAGCGGCGCCCTCATGCTCGTCACCGGGCTGATCGTGATCGGCGTGGGCGTCCTCGCCGCCCGTGAGCTCCGGCGGCGGTACCGCCCCGGACCGGTGTTCGTGGCGGTCGCGCCCGCCATCGCCCTCGGTGTCGTCCTGGTGCTGTTCAACCTGGACGCCTTCCTCCCCATCACGTACTGACGCGTCACCGCCCGACCCGTCACCGACCCGTCACCGACCGGGTCCGGCCACCGGCACGGTGAGGGACTGCGCCGGCGTGCTGCGCCCCGGTGACCGTGCTGCGGGGCTCCGTTGGAACGCACCGGCGGGCCTCCCACGCGGCGCAGTCGGATGTGGCTGCGCCACCGCGGATCGCGCGCAGTTGGACCTACGGCGGGCGAGGAGGTGAACGGATCCCGAACTCCTCCGGAACAGTCCTGCGAAGCCATTGATGCCGACCAAGAGCCCTTTCAGGATGGGCGCCGGGCCCCCGTTCGGCCCCTTGATGAAAGGCTGTGAGAAAGATGCGTGTTCGTTCGTTCGTGGCGATCCTCGGTGCCGGGATGATCCTGGCCCTGGCCACCCCCCTCGGTGCGGGGGCCGCCGGTACGGCCAGTCTGAGCCAGAACCCGGTGCCGTTCGCGCCCGGCCAGACCATCCAGCCCGTGACCGTCACCTGGTCCGGCCAGGCCCCGAACAAGCTGGTCTACGTCGACATCTGCAAGAAGCTGTCCACGGCGCCCGGCTTCGAGCCCGGCCAGGACTGCGCCCCGCTGTCGTCGCTCACCCCGAACGGCACGCCGACCGGCGCCGGCTCCATCTCGGTGGACATCTTCCGCGGCCCGGATCCGGGTGAGCAGCCCTGGGGCTGCTTCGCCGCCAACGACACGGCTCCGGCCGGCATCGAGAAGTTCACCACCTGCTACGTGCGGGTCACCAACGACTCGCTCTTCAACAACTCGGCTGCGACCGACGTGGCGTTCACCATCGTCGAGTCCGGTGGAGTGATTCCCGAGGCTCCCCTCGCGATCCTCCTGCCCACCCTTGGTGCTGTGGTTGCCCTCGGCGGATTCTTCTTCCTCCGCCGCCGGTCGGCCCTCGCCTGACAGTCACCCGAACTACCGAACCGAAAGGCGGTACGAACAACCATGAAGTTCAAGACCCTGATCGCAGGCGCGGTCGCAGCAGCCACCCTGGTGGGGGCCGCGGGCGTCGCCAGTGCCGACGGAGGCCCCGCCCCGTCCGGCTCGGGTTGGGACGGTGTCAACGACCTCGTCGTCGGCTCCGGATCCGACACCACCTACCGCTTCATGCAGGAAGCGGAGCTCCTCTACAACCAGTCCCAGGGCTGTGAGACCGACAACGCCACGGGCTCGGCCACGGTCGGCCAGTGCAAGGCGTCGCAGCCGACCACGGTCCAGACCAACGGCAACTTCGACCACGACCGGTTCTCGGGCAAGTTCCCGACGGGCTCCGGCGCCGGTCGCAAGGAGGTCCAGCTCGGGACCGCCGACTACGCCCGGTCGTCGTCGCTCGGCACCGAGACGGACCTGTCCTACTTCGGCTTCGCCAAGGACGGCATCGCCATCATCAGCGCAGGCACCCGTGCCGCCGGCAACATCACGCTGGCGCAGCTGACGGCGATCTACAACTGCACCACCACCGACTGGAGCGCGATCACGGGTGAGGCCGCCGGCAACACCATCGAGCCGGTCGGCATGAACACGTCCTCGGGCACCTACTCCACCTTCAAGTCGAAGATCGGCACCGAGCCGAACTCGGCCTGTGCCAAGAAGGTGGACCTCGACGGCCCCGGCGGCGGCGCGGCGTTCTTCCCCTTCGAGAACGACGTGAAGCAGCTGGAGAACTCCGTCAACAGCGGTGCTGACGTGATCTCGAACGTCAACAACACCATCTGGTGGATGAGCTACGGCGAGTTCCGGGCGTGGAGCTACAAGCGTCGCTCCGCCTCGGCGTGGACCGTGGGCGGCGTCTCCCCCGGCTCGGCCACCATCTCCAACGACACCTACCCGATCACGCGGTACCTCTACCACGTGACCAAGCGGACCGACGCCACGCCGGACGCCGCCACCGAGAACGTCCTCGGTGCCAGCTCCGGCAAGGGCGGTGCCATCCGTGAGTTCACCGAGTTCCTCTGCAAGGCCCAGGCCTCGCACGGCCTCAACGACTACACGGGCAACAGCCAGTACACCGAGCTCGGCAACCGCTACACGCTGACCGGCTTCATCCGGCTGCCGGCCGCCCAGCGGACCAACGGCATCTGCCGGGTCGTGCTGCCCTGATCGACCCCTCGGGTTGACAGCGGGTTCCCTCCGGGGGTGCGGCGTCCGCCGCACCCCCGGACCCGTTTTCGGCCAGAACGGCGGCGGCCGCCCTCCCCGCGGGTTCACCGGGAGGTCATGTCCCGATCATGTGCGATTCAGGGCGCTTCCCTACCCTGACGCCGTTCGCGGTCGGCGGGACCGCACGGACCACGAGGACCCACCATGGCCACCCACATGAGCGACGACACGCTCCCGGCTCCCGGCGCCCCGGCAACGGTGGACCCCGAGGAGTTCGCCCGGCTGGCGGCGGAGGTCGTGGCGCTCGTCGAGCACCACCGTGACGAGCTCCGGGCCGCCATGGCGGAGCTGACCGCGCTGCAGCGGACCATCCGCGCCGAGGTCCGTGACGCCGTCGCGTTGCTGCAGGAGGCGGCGCAGGCCGCGTCCGCCACCGTGCCCGGTCCCGCCGGGCGTCCCTGAACGAACTGCTCCACGGCGATGACCCTCGCACCACCTCCTCCCGCGGCGCCGGACCGCGCCGCTGCCGACGTCGCGGACGCGGCGGCGCGCCTGGCGGCCGAGCTCGCGGCCCAGGAGGTGCGCGTGAGCGTGGCGCTCGCCACCACGGTGGCGGTGGAGGACCGGGCCGATCGCCTGGTCGGTGACCTCACCACCACGCTGCGCCGCCTGGTCGACGCGGCCCGGGTGGACGTGCCGGTGCTGGGCCGAGGCCCGGACGTGATCTCGGTGCCACACCCGGCGGAGGTGGAGTCGGCCTATCTGGTGGAGGTGCGCGCCGCGGAACTCCGCCGACGTGCCGCGGAACGTCGGGCGTTCGCCACCGCGGCGCGCGGCGCGGGCGTCGAGCGGATCGTGGTGGCACTCACGGCGTTCCTGGGGTTCGCCGCCGTCGGCATCGTGGCCGCCACCCGCGGGGGCGCGCTACCGGGCGACGCGATCTCGAGGGTGCAGCTGGCGTTGGCGGTCGTGGCCGGCCGCGACCCCCACCCCGAGTCCATCGGGTTCGTCTGGGGGCCCTTCCCGACGCTCTTCGAGGTGCCCTTCGTCGCCCTCCGCGGACTGTGGCCCGCCCTGGCCGATGCGTCGGTCGCCGCAGTGCTGGTCTCGGCCGCCTGCATGGCGGCCGCCCTGTCGCAGCTGGTGGCGTGGGGTCGTGACTGCGGCAGCCCGCGCTGGACCCGCATCGGAGTGGTCGTCCTCACCGCGGCCAGCCCGCTCGTGCTGGCCGCGGGGGCGAACGGCATGAGCGAAGCCGCCTGGGTGCTCTTCCTCTTGATCGCCTGTCGCCGGCTCGCCCACTGGATCGAGCACGACGACGTGGGATCACTGGTCGTGACGGGCCTGGCGCTCGGGCTCGCCTACCTCACGCGCTACGAGAGCGCGGCGGCCATCGCGGCAGTGCTCGCCGTCGTCGCCGCCACCACCTGGCGGCGCCCGCCCGCGGTTCCCGAGGGTGGTCCGCTCGTGGGCGGGACCGCCGGGCCGGTTCGGCGTCGGGTCCGGGCCACCGCCCTCGACCTCACCGTGGTGGGCTTCCCCGCGGTGGCGGCCGTGGTGGGCTGGACCTTCGTCTCGTGGGTGATCGTCGGCGAGCCGTTCGCCCAGTTCACCTCCGGCTACGGCAACGCAGCCCTCGTGCGCAACGCGGGTTCCATGGCCGGGATCATCGGCGACACCACGCTCGTGGGTCGGGTGGCGTTCTTCGGTGAGCAGCTGCTCACCGCCGCACCGGTGCTCGTGGTGCTCGTCCTCCTCGTCCTGTGGATCGGGGACCGGGCCGCGGCGCGGGGCGCGGTCGTGCTCGCCGTGGTGGGCGCCCCGCTCGCGCTCCAGCTGCTGCTCGCCGCCCGCGGCCAGACCTTCCCCTGGTTCCGCTACGTGATCACCGGCGTGATGATCACGGCGCTGCTGGCGCTCGTGGCAGCCGGTTCGTGGGACTGGGTCCGATCACACCGTTGGGTGCGGGTCCCCGCGGTCCTGAGCCTGCTCCCCGGGCTGGTCCTGTCCGTCCCCGTGGTGATGGGCGGTCACCTCGGAGCCGGGGACGAGTACCTCGTGTACCAGGCGGTCGAGCGCGGCCTCGACGGCCGCCGCATCCCTGCGGACGAATCGATCCTGCTGCGGGGCCGGACCGTCGCCGAGGCCGTCGACCGTGTGCCCGGGGTGGTCGCAGGTGCGATCCTCACCGACACCTCGTCCACCTCCGCCGTGGTCGCGGCCGCCCCGCGTCCGGAGGTGTACGTGATCCCCTCCGACCGGGACTTCGAGGCCGTGGTCGCCGACCCCGCCGCGTTCGGTGTTCGCTACCTGCTGCTGCGCGCGCCCGCCACGCCCGGTGACGCCGTGGTGGCCAGCCACCCGCGACTGATGACCGATACCGATCCCGGGTTCCGTCGCATCCGGGAGTGGGGCGACCGGGGTGATCCGTCCGGCCAGTACCTGCTCTACGAGGTCGACTCGGTGGTCGGCCGTCCGCGTCCTGTACCCAGCGAGGGGTTCCGGGGATGAACCGCCTTCCGTCCTTCATGCGGGATCGTTCGCTCCTGCTCCTCCTGGCCCCGCTCATCGCGGTGCTGGCGGTGCTCGGTGCCACGCGACTGGACGCGAGCACGCCGGCCGAGCGTCGCGCCGCACGGGCATCCACCACCACGACCACGACCACGACCACCACCGCACCACCGAACGGTGCACCGGCCGAGGGCGGCGGCGCACCGGGTGTCGAGGTGGCCGGCGCAGGGACGGAGTCCGGCGGCGCCGCCGACCGCGTGTCGGACTCGACCTCCGCCGAGCTCACCGGCGCACTGCTCGAGGAGCCGTCCGCATCGGTCGAGTCGGCAGTGGTCGAAACGCCTGGTTCGCCGGCGGTCCAGGAGACCCCCACGACCACGCCGACGACGGCCGCCCCCACCACGGTGGCGCCGAACACCGGGGTGCCCACCACCGAACCGCCGGCGACCACCGCCCCGACCACTGCCCCGACGACGACGCTGCCGCCGGTCTCGGTGCGCACGGCGACCGTCCCGGTGGAGCTGGACTGCCAGGTGCTGGCCAAGCCCGGTGACGCGGTCACCGCCACCTTCACGTCCGCCGCCATCGTGGGTGTCTCGACCTACGACCGGTTCCCGGCGGGCGCATCCCTGCCCTTCGCCGTGCGGATCGGTGGCCCGACGAACTCCACCGGGCCCGCCACCCCCGGCCAGCTGTCCCAACTCGTGTTCCTGTCCGCGACCGGCCAGGCCGCCCCCCGGTCGTTCAGCACGCTGAACTCCGCCCCGTACGGGGCGCTGGCGAACTTCCTGATCCCCGACGATCCGCAGAACCAGGCGCTCGTCGGCCAGCTCGACCCCGTGCAGGATCCCGGCGGCGCGGTCGCGATCGTCCTGGGTGAGATCCGCACGGACCGCAGCGGTGTCTCCCAGCGGTGCCTGCCCCGCGGTGGCCCGGTCACCCTCATCACCTCGAGCGTCGCGGATCCCAACACGACCACCACCACCGTCGCCCTTCCCACCCCGGTGGTGCCCGAGGCGCCGTTGGCCGCACTGCTGCCGCTCTCGGCGCTGCTGATCGGAGCCCTCGGCCTCGCGCTCGTCGTCCGGCGTCGCCGACTCGTCGGGGGGAGCCGGCCGTGATGCCCGCGGCCGCAGCACCCGACGCCGTTCCGGTCACTGAGGACCAGGAACTCCGCCACGATCGCACGGTGGTCCGGTGGCGCACGGTCGCCGCCCTCGGCCTGGTCGTGGTCGCCTACCACACCTCGCTGTGGACCCTGCTGCGGGGCATCACGGTGGACACACCGCTCGCGTACCTGGGACTCGTCCCGGCCGTCGCGGCGGTGCTCGGCTACGCGTTGGCCCGTCCCCGACCGGGCGAGCCCGACATCCACGACCGTCTGGTCGACCGGATCGTGGGCGTGCCACTGATCGTGGCCGCCCTCATCGGCCTGATCCTCCTGCCGGCGCGGATGTCGGTGGTCTACTGGCTGTGGCGCATCGACCTGTTGACGATGCCGCTGTTCGTCGCCGGGGTGGTGGCGCTGCTGTTCGGCGTGCGCATGCTGTGGCGCACCAAGGCCGCCGTCCTGTTCCTGTTCCTCGCCTGGCCGGTGCCGGCACGGTGGGCGGTCTCGACGTTCCTCGACCCGCTGGCCGACTTCACGGCCCGCATCGTGGGCATCGTGGTCGGCCTCATCCCCATCGCCGACAAGGTGCCCGGCGACGTCACCTCGTTCCAGATCCCCTACGGCTCCGAGGGGTTCCGGGTGCAGGTCGCGTCGGCCTGCTCCGGTGCGAACGGCCTGGTGGGGTTCCTGTTGGTGGCCGGTGCGATCGCGATCGCGCTCGACGGCCGGCGAGGCCGCAAGCTCCTCTGGCTCGCCGCCGGCGCGGTGCTCGTGCTCTCGCTCAACGTGGTGCGGATCCTGCTGATCATCGCCGTGGGGCGCTTCGCGGGCCAGACCGCCTCGGTGGACGTGCTCCACCCGATCGTCGGCCTCCTGACCTTCAACGTCGGTGTGCTCGTGATGGTGATGCAGGCCCACCGCTTCGGCCTCTACCTCCGGCCGCCCACCGGGCCGACGCGCACCCGGGCGGTGCTGGCGGGCGTGCCCCGGGCCCGGCGGGCGCTGCTGGTGCTGGTGCCCCTCGCGCTCCTCGCCGGCTTCTTCGACCACCGCCTGACCGACTACGACCCCATTGCCTCGTCGGTGGGCACGCCGCGTCTCGCCGGGTTCGCCCGCACGGCCACCCGACCCGCCGGGTTCGAGGCGCAGGTGGTGTCCACCTTCGAGAACGGCCGGCGGTTCTTCGGTCAGGACTCCGTCTGGCTGCGTTACGCGTTCCGGGGGTCCGGCACCCCGGACCTGTCCAGCGATGTCGCCCCCCTCGCGGATGTCATCACCACCTCGAACCTCCAGTCCTTCAGCGACTTCGGCCTGGAGGCCTGCTACCAGTTCCACGGTTACGCGATGGACGGGGTCCGTCAGGTGGACCTGGGCAACGGCGTCGTGGGCACCGTGCTGCGGTGGTCGGATCCCAACACCGGGCTGCGCTGGACCACGCTGTACTGGATCTGGGCGGTCCGACAGGGCGGACAGATCCGCTACGAGCGGGTGGTGCTCCTGCTGAACGAGGTCGACGGCGCACGGGTGGTCGCACCCGAGCTGACCGAGGACGTGGCCGGCAAGTTCGCGCTGCGGGCCGACGAGTTGGTGCGGGGTCGTTCCGGCGGCGCGCTCACCGAACGTCAGCTGCAGCTGCGGAGCTTCCTGATCACCTTCGGCCGGAGGGTGGTGGAGTCGGCCACCGAGCGTTCGGCCCGACTGCCGATCCCGCGGGAGCCGGGGCAGTGAGGGTCCGTCACGTCCCGGTCGCGGAGGCCGAGCGTGTGCTGACCACGGCGCTCGCAGAGGTGGAGGCGGCCAATCCCTCCATGACGGCGTCGTCGAGGGCCACGCCCCGTCAGCGCGTCGCGCTCTGGGGGATTCCCGCCGTGCTCGTCCTCCTGCTGGTGCTGTTCCCGGCGGCGGCCGCCGTGGCGCTCACCACGATCGGATCCCTGGTGTACGCGGCCACCGTGTACCACCGGGTGCGGCTCGTGCGCGCCGCGTTGCGGGAGGACCCCGCGACCCACGTCAGCGACGCCGCCGCCCGCGCCGTGCCCGACGACGAGCTGCCCGTCTACACGGTGCTCGTGCCGGCCTACCGCGAGCCGGAGGTGGTGCGGGGCCTGGTCACGGCCCTCGAACGCCTCGACTACCCGCGGGACCGGCTCGACGTGAAGCTGCTGCTCGAGGTCGACGACGTCGCCACGGTGGCCGAGGCCGCCGCCATCGTGACCGATCTCCCGATCGAGGTGCTGCTCGTGCCGGAGGGTGAACCGCGCACCAAGCCGCGGGCGCTCGACTACGGGCTCCAGTTCGCAGAGGGCGAGCTGGTGACGATCTACGACGCGGAGGACCATCCCGAACCGCTGCAGCTGCGCCGCGCCGCGGTGGCGTTCCGGGAGGGCCCCACCGAGCTCGCCTGCGTCCAGGCCAAGCTCCTGTTCTACGGCGGACACCGCAACCTGCTGACCCGATGGTTCACCGCCGAGTACGCCACCTGGTTCAGCCTCTACCTGCCCGGGCTCATGGTGGACGGTGCGACGATTCCGCTCGGTGGCACCTCCAACCACTTCAAGGTGTCGGCGCTGCGCGAGGTGGGCGGATGGGACGCCTGGAACGTCACCGAGGACTGCGACCTCGGCGTCCGGCTGCAGCGCGCCGGGTTCGGGATCGGCCTGATCGACTCCACCACCATGGAGGAGCCGAACACCGACGTCATCAACTGGGTCAAGCAGCGCAGCCGTTGGTACAAGGGCTACCTGCAGACGTTCCTCGTCCAGATCCGGCGGCCCCGGAGCCTGGTTGATGAGCTCGGATGGTGGCGCACGCTGCACTTCGTGCTCTTCGTGGGCCTGACCCCGTTGCTGGCGGTGATGAACCTCTGGTTCTGGGCGCTGGCGATCGTGTGGATGACCACGCGTGCCGCGTTCGTGCAGATGATGTACCCCGGGATCACCTACTACCTCGCCGTGGCGGTGTGGGCGCTGGGGAACCTGGCGGTCGTGTACGTGTCGCTGGTGACCGTGCGCATCATCCGGCGGCCCGACCTGTTGGTGGCCTCGCTGCTGTCGCCGTTCTACTGGGTGCTGATGTCGATCGCCGCGCTCCGGGCCATGGTCCAGCTCGTGACGGATCCGTTCCACTGGGAGAAGACCACGCACGGCCTGGCCGACCCGACGGCGGTGAGCTCCACGTCCTCCACGTAGCCTCCGGGCCGTGGACGAGCCCGGGCCGGAACCAGCCGGAACCGCCACCGGTGCCGGTCCGTCGCCGTGGTGGGAGCGCAGCGCGCTGGTGGTCCTCGGCGCGGTCACGGCGTTGCTCGCGGTGCGGGCGGTCCTCTCGCCGTGGGTGCCGGTCAGCGACAACGCGCTGATCGAGATGGCGGTGCGCGACGTGCCGGGTCACCTGCCGTTGATGGGCGCCTACTCCCGGCTCGGGTGGCGCCACCCCGGGCCCGCCCAGTTCCTCCTGTACGCGCTGCCCTACCGCCTCGCGGGCTCGCGTTCAGGAGCCCTGATGGCGACAACGCTCGTCCTGCACGCCGGGGGCGTGGCGGCGGCGTGGTGGATGGCGCGACGGATCCACCGGCTCGCCGCGGCCCTGCTCCTCCTCGCGCTGAGCCTCGTGCTGCTCGCCGCGGACCCCGCGCAGGTGCGCAGCCCGTGGAACCCCTACGTGGGTCTCGTGCTCACCGCCACCGCACTGACCGCCGCGTGGTCCCTCGCGGAGCGCCGACGGGCCGGGGCGGTGGTGCTCCTGCCGCTGGTCACGCTGCTGGTGCAGGCCCACGTGGGCTACGCAGCGGTGGCCGCCGCCGCAGTGGCCGCCGGTGTGGTGGGCGCACTCGTGGGCCGTGACCGCACGGAGCCGTTGCCCTGGCGGGCGGGTCTGGTGGGGGCCGCGCTGGCCGCGCTCATGTGGGTGCCCCCGCTCGTGGAGCAGCTCCGGGGCGGCAACCTCGGCGACGTCGTCCGTTACGCGTTCACGGGCGACGAGCCCGCCGCCGGCCTCGGCCTCGCGGCCCGTGTGATGTCACAGCAGTACGCGTGGTGGCCGGAGTGGGCGGGTGGGGGAGCGGACCCGGGTCTGCTCTACCTGCCGTCGTGGGCGGTACCGGTGCTGCTCGTCGTGGTGGTCGCCGGAGTGGCCGCGGCGGTGGTCCGGCGATCCGGACCCCTGGTGCGGGGGCTCGCGGTGGCGCTCGTGGCGCAGTTGGCCGCGTTGGTCGGCGCGTCGCGGATCCGCGGGCAGTTCAACGACTACCTGATGGTGTACCGGTGGTCGATCGCCGCAATGGCCCTCGCGCTGGCGGTGGCCGCGCTGGTGGAGCTGCGCCCGTCGTGGTCGGCCCCCGCGGTGCGGGTCGCGTCGGTGCTCGCCACGGTGGGGCTGCTGGCGACCGGCGTGGTGCAGTGGGTCGTGGAGGACCCGGAGGCGGGGGCTGCGCCGGCCGCATTGGCCGCGGCGGACGCGATCGAATCCCGGTCCGACGGCGGGCCGGTGGTGGTGGGCACCGTGTCGGACTTCCAGGGGGTCGCGCTCTGGGCCGCCACGGTGCTCCAGATGGAGAAGCGGGGTGTGCCCGTGCGGGTCACCCGACGCTCGGAGGGCGCCGACATGACCTCGCGCTTCGGTGCCCACCGCACCTCCGACTCCCCGGCCCGGTTCCTGGTGGCGCGCCCGAACGCCACGCGGCTGCTGGTCGAGCAGGGCTGGGTCCCGGTGGGCGGCTACCAGCCGCTCACCCGGCGGCAACAGGCCGAGCTCGACCGGCTGGAGGCCGAGCGGGCCGCGCTCGGTGACCCCCCGCCCGGGAGTGCCGAGGCCGGGTTGTCCGGAGCGGAGCGACTCGCCCGCATCGCCGCGCTGGACCGCCGGTCCGAGGTCCTGCTCGCAGGTCGCACGCCGTTCCTCGTGTTCGAGCGCCGCGGCTGAGTCGCGCGGCGTCGGGACGTCCCGGGTCCGGCGGGCCGGTGCCGGGTCCGACCGGGAGTGCCATGCTGTGCCGGTGAAGGTCGTGGGATCGCCGCTGGTGGCGGCACTGGCCGGTGCCGCCTCGTGGAGCGCCGCGGAGTACGGGCTGCACCGCTTCGCCATGCACGAGTTGCGGGGCCGTGGCCTCGCCTCGCGCGAGCACCTGTCGCACCACGCGGACGTGACCTACTTCTCGCCGGCGTCGAAGAAGC
>JBMOJH010000029.1:0-33701 GCA_049316905.1 Microthrixaceae bacterium
CCCGGGACCGGCCGGCACACGCCGGCCCCCGGGGGCGAAGGACGTACTGACGACGATGGCACCACAGCCCGAGCTGTCGGTGGTGATCACCACGTGGAACCGTGCGGACCTCGTCACGCGCGCCATTTCGTCCGCGCTCGCCGCGACCGAGGGCATCGGGTCGAGCGGCGCGGGCGTCGAGGTCGTGGTGGTGGACGACGGGTCCACCGACGCCACGGCCGAGGTCCTCGACGCCCTCGACGATCCCCGTGTGGTGGTCGTGCACCAGGCCAACACGGGTCTCGCCGCGGCCCGCAACCATGGGGTGGCGGTCGCCCGGGGTGAGTGGGTGGCCTTCCTCGACGACGACGACGAGTTGCTCGGGTCCTGGGGGGCCGCGATGGGCGCGGCGATCGAGGATCCTGACTGTGGGCTGGTGTCCGGTGGCGCCCTCGAGGTCGACGGCGCCGGCCGGGAGCTCGGGGTGGACGGTCCCCATGAGCTCGGGCCCCTCTACTCCGGGGTGCGCGCGCACTACTACGCCGGGTGCTTCGCCGTCCGGCGCGACGTCTACGACGCCGCCGGTGGGTACCTCCCCGGCCTGTGCAGCTCGCACCAGTCCGAGTTGCTGATCCGCCTCGCGGCGGTCTGCGCCGAACGCGGGCTGTCGACGCGATCGGTGGACCGACCGGTGGCGCGCATCGAGCGCCGCGCCGCCGGCGACCGACCCCTGCAGCACCCGCGCCTGCTGCTGGACGGGACGCGTTGGGTGCTCAGCCGGCACGCGGAGCGCTTCCGGCTCGATCCCGATGAGCGCGGCTCCTGGGAGTCGGTCGTCGCGGTGGCCGCGGCGCGCTGCGGGCGGTGGGACGTGGCATCGGACTTCGGTCGGAGGGCGGTGTGGTCGCGGCCGCGGGATCCGCGCGCCTGGGCCCGGGCCGCGGCGCTGTCGGTGCCCGGCGTCGGGCGTCGGGTGTGGGGCCGCGCCGGCGGGCGCGGCGGGGCGAGCGCCGCGGACCGCGATCCGCTCGTCAACGCCGCGGCCGCGCTGGAGCGCAGCGGTGCTGCGCAACCCGAACGGTTCTTCCTGCCCTGGCGGTACGCCGAGAACCCGCCGGCGTCCGCCGACCGCGACGGCACCCCCTTCTGGGAGGGGGGCACCGATCACAACGACGTGCGCTACCAGGACGCGGTCTACAAGTGGGCGGCCAGGCTCGCTGGGCCGGTCGTGGTGGACGTCGGGTGCGGGAGCGGCCACAAGCTGGTGCGCCACGTCGCCCCCCGGGCGGGGACCGTGATCGGCGTCGACCAGCCGAGCGGGATCGCCGTGGCCGCCCGGACCTTCCCGCAGCACCGTTGGGTCGCCGCGGACCTCGACGACCCGGCCGTGTGGGAGGACCTCCGGGTCCTCGGGCCCGACCTGGTGATCTGCTCCGACGTGATCGAGCACGTCGAGGACCCGCTGCTCCTGCTGCGCCGCCTGGGTGCCCTCGCCGGGCCCGAGGGCAGGATCGTGCTGTCGACGCCGGACCGCACCCGGCTCGAGCGCGACGAGCCGCTCGGCCCACCGCGGAACCCCCGTCACGTGCGCGAGTGGTCCGCCGACGAGCTGGAACTGCTCGTGGAGTCCGCCGGCTTCGCGGTGCTCGACCGCCGTCACTTCCTGCCCCGGCGCTACTCGGCCACCCGCACCGACCTGAACCGGACCGTCCACCGGGCGCTGCACCGCCGCGCCGTGCCCGATCGGCGCAGCTCCTTCGCGCTCCTGCTGGGGGCTGGCCGTGGCTGAGCGCGGCCCCGTCGTCCTCTGCGTGCTGCCGGGTCTCACCCCGGACGGAGGGACCGAGCAGTCGTTCGTCGCCACCGCCGGTGCGCTGGTCGAGGCGGGTGTGGTCCTGCACCTGGCGGTGCTCACGGACCGCCAGGAACTGGTCCCGGTGGCCGAACGCGCCGGCGTCGTCGTGCACGACCTGTCAGCGGTGCGTCCCACCGTGCCGCGGCGCGCCGCGTCCATCCGCGCCCTCGCCCGCCGGACCGGGGCGGAGCTGATCCACGCGAGCCTCCACGACGCGACGATCCCCACCCAGCTCGCCGCCGTCACGACCCGGCTCCCGGTCCTCGTCAGCTGGGTGAACGTCACGTACGGCGCGAGCCGTCGTGGTGAGGCGGGGGTGTCGCCGGCCGGGCTCGAGGCACTCCGTCTGGAGGAGACGGTGCTCGGCCGGTTGTCGCGGTCGTGGTACCAGGCGGTCACCCCCGAGGTGGGCCGGCTGATGTCGGCCGCCGTGCGGGCCCCGGCGTCCAGGGTGCTGCTGGGGGAACGGGGTCGCGACCCGGCGCTGTTCCCGTTCCGCGGGAACCGTCCCGGGCCGGTCCCCACCGAGCTCGGTCTTCCCGAGGGCGCCGCCGTGGTGCTGGCGGTGGGCCGTCAGGAACCCCAGAAGGGCTACGAACGCCTGCTCCCCGCCTTCGAGTCGGTGGCGGCCCGGCACCCGTCGGCCCACCTCGTCGTGGCCGGACGGCGCGGTGCCGCTTCCGCGGACCTGGACCGACGACGCGCCGCGTCACCGGTGGCCGACCGCATCCACTTCCTCGGGCAGTGTGACGACGTCGCCGGCCTCCTGCGGTGCGCGGACGTGATGGTCTGCACGTCGCGACGGGAGGGTGCGGCCGGCGCGCTGGTGGAGGCCATGGCGGTCGGGGCCCCGCTCGTCGCCCTGCCCGTGCCCGGGCTCGACGGCGTGCTCGTCGACGGTCGGAACTCACTGGTCGTGCCGGAGGAGCGGCTCGCCGGTGCGATCGGGTCCGTGCTCGACGATCCGGAGGCGGCCGCGGCCCGGGCCGAGGCCGCGCGGCGCGAGTTCGAGTCCCGCTTCACGATGGCGGCCTCCGCCCGGCGGCTCGGGGAGATCTACCGGACCGTCGCGCACGCCACCGGAGGTGGATCCGGCCGCGTCGCGTCCCCCGGTCGGTTCGCGTCCGCCGACTCGGTACGGTGACCCGGTCATGTGCGGCATCGTCGGCCTCCTCGATCCCCGTGCCGCGCGTCCGGCCGCCGCGACCGAGGAACTGGTCCGCGACATGGCGTCGCGCATGGTGCCGCGGGGCCCCGACGGCAGCGGCGTCTGGGTGGATCCCTCGGCCGGGGTCGCGCTGGGTCACCGGCGGCTGTCGATCCTCGACCTGTCGCCCGCAGGGGCGCAGCCCATGGAATCCGCGGACGGTCGTTGGGTCCTGACCTACAACGGCGAGGTCTACGACCACGCGGAGCTCGCCCGCGACCTCGATGCCGCCGGAGTGACCCGTCGGGGCCACTCCGACACCGAGATCCTCCTCGAGGCCGTCGCCCGGTGGGGGTTGGACCACGTCCTCGAGCGCATCGACGGGATGTACGCGTTCGCCCTCTGGGACCGCCGTGAGCGGCGCCTCTCGTTGGTGCGCGACCGCATGGGGGAGAAGCCGCTCTACTACGGCCACCTCGGCAACGGTGAGTTCGTGTTCGCCTCCACGCTCGACGTGCTGCGCGCCCACCCCTCGTTCGACCGGCCGGTCGACCGGGACGCGTTGGCGCTCTACTTCCGTCACAAGTACGTCCCGGCCCCCTGGTCGATCCACCGCGGGATCTCCAAGCTCGAGCCCGGTTGCCGCCTCGACGTGGACGCGGACGGCTGTACCGGCCCGGTGGTCCGGTACTGGTCGATGCTCGAACTGGCCGCCTCGGCCGCCCGCTCCGGCGGGTTCGACGGGACCCCGGAGGAGGCGGTCGACCACCTCGACGAACTCCTGCGCACCTCGGTCCGCCGTCGCCTCGTCGCGGACGTCCCGGTGGGTGCGTTCCTGTCCGGGGGCATCGACAGCTCCACCGTGGTGGCCGTCGCCCAGCAGGAGTCGACCGGGCCGGTGCGGACCTTCACCATCGGGTCCACCTCCGCCGACTACGACGAGTCCTCCGACGCCCGCAAGGTCGCGGATCACCTCGGCGCCGACCACACCGAGCTCGTGGTCACCGACGACGACGCCCGCGGCGTGCTCGACCGCGTCGGCGCGATGTTCGACGAACCCTTCGGGGACTCGTCGCAGGTGCCCACGTTCCTCGTGTCCGAACTGGCGCGCCGCAGCGTCACCGTGGCGCTGTCGGGCGACGGCGGCGACGAACTGTTCGCCGGCTACAACCGCCACGTCTGGGTCCCCGCCATCTGGGACCGGATCGGCGGGGTGCCGTCGACCCTTCGGCGTGCGGGCGCGCGGGTCGGGCGGGCCGTGCCGCCCTCCGCGTGGGACACGGCGTCGACCGTGCTGCCGGCGTCGCGCCGACCCCGCCAGGTCGGTCTGAAGGTGGCCAAGGTGCTCGGCGTGGCCGACGCGGGATCGCCCGAGGAGGTCTACGGCCGGCTGGTGTCGCACTGGCAGGACCCCACCGCGCTGGTTCCGGGGTCGCACGAGCCGCCGACCCTCCACACCGATCCCTCGCAGCTCCCCGACCTGGGCGGCATCGTCGAGCACATGTGCGCGGTGGACGCGGTCACCTACCTGCCGGACGACATCCTCGTGAAGGTGGACCGGGCCACGATGGCGGTGTCGCTCGAGGGGCGAATCCCGCTGCTGGACCGGGCGATCGTCGAGTTCGCGGCGGCCCTGCCCGTGTCGGTGCGCATCCGCGACGGACGCTCCAAGTGGCCCTTGCGGCAGGTGCTCGCCCGTTACGTGCCGGAGGCGCTCTTCGAGCGTCCGAAGTCCGGCTTCGGGGTGCCCATCGAGGAGTGGCTCCGAGGGCCCCTCCGGCCGTGGGCGGAGGAACGACTGTTCTCCTCGGTGGCCCGCTCCTTCCTCGATCTCGACGTGGTCCGCGCCGCCTGGGTCGAGCACCAGTCGGGCCGACGCAACAACGCCTACGAGCTGTGGGACGTCCTGATGTTCGTGGCGTGGTGCGACGAGCGCGGCGTGGACGGGCCCTGACCGTGACGCGGATCCTGCACCTCGTGGCGAGCGACCATCGCCGGGGGGCCGAGACCTTCGCGGTGGAGCTCGCCGAGCACCACCGCGCCGCGGGCCACGAGGTGCGGGTGATGGCGGTCTCCGGCACCGGGGGTCCCGACCGGCTGCCGGTGGAGGTGGCGGGCCGGGGGCGCCGGGATCCTGTCGCGTTCGGCCGGATCCTCCGTGCCGCGCGGTGGTCCGAGGTGGTCGTGTCCTTCGGTTCCAGCTCGGTGCTGCCGGGCTCGGCGGCGGCCCGGCTGTGCGGGCGTCCGTTCGTGTACCGCAACATCGGCGACCCGTCGGTGTGGGGCGCCGTGCGGGCGAGCGACCTCCGGATCGGGCTGCCGCTGCGGAGCGCCCGCCGCGTCGTCGCCCTGTACGACGGCGCCCGGGACTCCCTGGTCCGGGCCTACTCGCTGGACCCCGCGCGGGTGCGCGTGATCCCCCGCGGGGTGCCGGCCGACCGGTTCCCGGAGGCGGGCCCGGCCGAGCGGGCCGAGGCCCTCGCCCGACTGGGCCTCGACCCCTCCCGACGGTGGCTCGCCTACGTCGGCGCGCTCAGCGAGGAGAAGGACCCCCTGCTCGCGGTCCGGGCCCTCCGGGACCTGCCCGACGACGTCGGACTGGTGGTGGCCGGCGGCGGGCCCCTCGAGGCGGACGTGGCCTCGGAGGCCGCCGGCCTCGGTGAACGGTGCCGGCTGCTCGGGACCGTCGCCGACGTCACCACCGTGCACGCCGCCGCCACCGCACTCGTCCTGCCCAGTCGCACCGAGGGCATCCCGGGGGCGGTCGTGGAGGCGGGCCTCACGGGTCGTCCGGCCGTCGCCTTCGCCGTGGGCGGCGTGCCGAGCGTGGTGGTGGACGGCGTCACCGGCCGTCTGGTGGCCGAGCGAACCCCGGACGCGGTCGCGTCCGCTGCGGTCGACGTGCTCGACGCCGCGGCGGCGATGGGTGCGGCGGCCCGGGCGCACTGCCTGCAGCACTTCTCCATGGCCACGGTGGGCGCCGCATGGTCGGAGGTGGTCCGGGAGGCCGTGGCCCGGCCCCGTGGCCGCCGGGTGCTCCAGGTGACGTCCTCGACCGCCCGACGCGGCGCGGAGGTCTTCGCCCACCAGCTGTCCGCCGAGCTGAGGGCCGACGGTCTCGAGGTGACCGAGGTGGCGCTGCGCCGGGCCGCGCACGAACGTGGTCTGCCCGTCCGGGTGCTCGGCGACCACCGGTTCCGCCCGCGGTCGCTCTGGCGTCTGGCCTGCGCCATGCGAGCATCCGACGTGGTGGTGGTCCACGGTGGCTCCGGTCTGGTGCCGGTGGCGCTGCTCGCCCCGTTGGTCCGCCGGCCCTACGTGTACCGCAACATCGGCGACCCCTCGTACTGGGGGCAGGTCGCGCTGCGAGACCTGCGGATCGGGCTGCCCCTGCGGCGGGCGGCGACCGTCGTGGCGCTGAGCGGCCCAGCCGGCGAGGTGCTCCACGAGCGGTACCGCGTCAGGCCGGAACGGATCCGGGTGCTGCCCAACGCGGTGCCGGCCCGCGAGTTCCCGCGGCTGACCGCGGCGGAGCGGGCCGCGACGCGCCGGGCGCTCGACCTCGACGCCGATACGCCGGTGGTGGCGTACCTCGGGTCGCTCGCTGCCGAGAAGCGTCCGGGCTGGGTCCTCGACGCCGTCGCCGCCGTGCCGGGTTCCGTGGGCCTGATCGCAGGTGCCGGACCGCTCCGCGGGGAGCTCGAGCGGCGGGCGGCGGCCGAGGCGCCGGGGAGGGTGCGGCTCCTCGGGTCCACCGATCGACCGGTGCAGATCCTCGGCGCGGCCGACGTCCTCGTGGTGCCCAGCCGGACCGAGGGGATGCCCGCAGTGGTGATCGAGGCGGCCATGGTCGGGGTGCCCGTGGTCGCCACCGCCGTCGGTGCCGTGCCTGAGCTGCTGGCCTCCTCGGAGTACGGACGCCTCGTCCCCGCCGACTCCGTGGGCTCGTTCGTCGAGGCGGTGCGGGACGTGCTCGCCGGCACCGAGGTGCCGGTTCCCGCCGGGCGCATCCGGGAGACCCACGACGTGGCGACCGTGGCGCGCAGCTGGGCCGAGGTGCTCGCCGCTGCGGCCCGCCGCTGATCGCGGCGCAGCCCGAGCGGCAGGTTCAGGCGCCGCCCTCGCCGACCATCGCCTGGAAGAACTCCGAGTGGCGGGCCACTTCCTGCGGGCTGGCGTCGGCCTCGAGTCGTCCGTCTCGCAGCACGAGGATGCGGCTGCACGAGCGCAGCGTGGAGTAGCGGTGGGCGACGACGATCACCACCCGGTCCTCGCGCAGCTCGTCGAGCGTCCGGCGGATCGCCTCCTCCGAGATCGCGTCGAGCGCGCTGGTGGGCTCGTCGAGCACCACCACCTCCGGGTCGCCGGCGAGCGCACGGGCGATCGTGAGCCGCTGTCGCTGCCCGCCGGACAGGGCCCGGTCGTCCGCGCCGAGGCGGGTGTGGATGCCCTCGGGCAGCGCTTCGACCTCGTCCAGGAGGTGCGCCAGCCGGAGGGCGGCGCGGACGCGGTCGTCGTCGACGTCGCGGAAGAACGCGACGTTCTCCGCGACCGTCCCGGTGATCAGGGCCGGGTGCTGGGGGACGAACGCGACCCGTCGGGCGAACTCGTCGGGAGCGACCTTGTCGGAGGCCGTCGTGCCCGTGAGGATCACGCCGCCGGTCGGGGTGCGGAGGCGCAGCAGGAGTTCCACGAGCGTGGACTTCCCCGCGCCCGACGGTCCCACCACGCCGACGAGATCCCCGGGGCGGATCTCCACGTCGAGCCCGTCGAGCACCTCGACGGACCCGTCGTAGGTGAACCGGACCCCCTCGAGCCGCAGCGGGAGGAGGCTCGTCGGTCGCTCCTCGCCGAAGTGGTCCTGCGCCGCGTCGAGGTCGTCGATCAGCTCGCCCAGGCTCCGGGCGTAGGCGCTGAACTCGATGACCCGCTGGTTGGCCATCACGAGCTGCTGCGCGGCCGACATCGACCGGATGAGCAGCAGCACCACCGCGCCGATGGAGGCGAGGTCGACCGCGTCGGGGTTGTTGACCACGAGGAAGAGGCTGAGGACCGCCGCGCCGAGCATCGCGGCCTGGAACACCTGGGGCACGGCGGTGGCGAGGAACCGGACCCGCTCGTAACGGGTGCTCGACTCGTCGACGTTCACTCCGAGTGCGTCGCCCACGGGTCCCGCTGCGTTGAACACCTCGATCTCGCGGTGGAGCGTCTCCACCTCGGTGATCTCGGTCGAGAGCCCCCGCGCCGTGTCGGCGAAGTCCTTGGCGGCACGCTTCGACCGGCTGCGCAGTGGCCGCAGGGCCAGGAGCAGTGCGCCACCCAGCAGCGCGATCACGAGGGTGGCGAGCGGGCTCACCACGATCGACGTGCCGCCGAACGCGATCAGGCCGCAGACGCCCGTGGCGACCATCGTGTAGGCGTTCGCGAGGTCCGCCGTGAAGCGCCCGTGGTTCACGGTCACGGCGCTGAGGTCGCCCACCTGACGGGAGGAGCGGCCCGGGTGGGAACTCCCCAGGTAGGCAGTGATGAGGCCGTGCTGGGCCCGCCGCATGACCATCGAACTGAACCGTGCCGCCATCCGGGCGGAGATCGTGGTCATCGACACCCGGCCGATCACCAGCACCACTGCGAGGCCCACGGCCTGCGACCGCGTGAGCGTCAGCGGGCCGGCGCTGATCGTCTCCTGCTGGCGGATGAGGCTGTCCGCGGTCAGCGTCACCAGCACGAGGATGAGCGACTCGGTCAGGCCGCCCAGGAAGGCGGTCAGCCCGATGCCACCCATCCTCCACGGCGTCCGTGGCGGGAGGAACGGGCGGAGGTCATCCCAGTCACCGCTGAGGGCCCCGAGCTTCACCGGGTACTTTTCTTCTGGTTACGCCCCACTGTTCGAAGGGTACAGTTCTTCCCCTGTGGGGCGGCAACGAACGCGTCCCGGGGGCGGTGAAGTGGGCGAAACGAGCCTTCGGATGATGGGCCCGGTGCGAGCGTGGTCGGGTCGCGCCCGCACTCCCGTCCGGTGCGCCCCGGGGTGCCGTCGGTGACCGCGGTCCGCGAACGGCTGGCCCGCCGGCGGATGGGCTCGGGGTTCGACCCGGCCGACCGCCCGTTCATCCTCGGCGGGGTGGTGGTCGTCGGGGTCCTGCTCGGCCTCGTCGCGGTGATGCTCGACCGCTCCGCGCTCGATGTGTGGACCGGTCTCATCGTGCTGCTGGTCCTCGTCACGGTCTCGGTGCCCCTGCTGCAGTGGGTCGCCCGCAAGGAGGGCGACCAGTGGCTCTTCACGGTCCTGGTGCTCGCCGTGGTCGTTCACCTGCTGTTCGCCCTCATCCGGTACTACTTCATCTTCGCGGTCTACAAGGGAAGTGCCGACGCCGGTCGCTACCACGAGGCCGGCACCACGTTCGCCTCACGGTTCCGCGACGGCGAGCCGATCCACCCGATCCCCATCATGGAGGGGTTCCCGGTGGAGTCGCAGCGGATCGGGGACGTCACCGGCGTGCTCTACCTGATCACCGGCCCCAGCGCCTACGCCGGGTTCTTCCTGTTCAGCTGGCTGTGCTTCTGGGGCCAGGTCCTCATCGTGCGCGGCTTCAAGCGGGCGGTGCCGGAGGGCGACTACCGGCGGTACACGCTGCTGGTGATGTTCCTGCCGTCGCTGCTGTTCTGGCCGGCCTCCATCGGCAAGGAGGCCCTGATGATCTTCTGCCTGGGGATCATCGTGTACGGCGGCGCCATGCTCCTCGGGCCGACCCCGCAGCTCAAGGGCGGCCTCTACTTCGTCGGCGGCGTGATCCTGGTGCTGCTCGTGCGACCCCACGTGGCGCTGATGTCCCTCGGCGGCCTGGCGGTCGCGATGGGCGTGGGCACGCTCGCCAGCTCCAACATGACCGAACGGCTCGGTGCGCGGGGTCGTGCGGTCCGCCTGGTGGCGCTCGTGGCGTTGCTGGCGCTGGCCGGGGTGGCCGTGTCGGTGGCCGGCCAGTCGTTCGCCGACCGCGGTGCCGATGGCGCGAGCGCAGGATCGGCGCTGGAGAAGGCGCTCAACCAGAGCGCCACCGGCAACTCCGAGTTCCAACCCGTCGCGGTCACCGGCCCCGCACAGGTGCCCGCGGGAGTCGTGTCCGTGCTCTTCCGGCCGTTCCCATGGGAGGCCCGGAACCCCAATTCCCTCCTGGCCGCGGCGGAGAGCCTCCTGCTCCTCGGGCTGGTGGCGGCCAGTTGGCGCCGACTGGCGACGTTCCCCAAGATGGCCGTCCGCCGGCCGTTCCTCGTCTTCTGCCTCGTCTACGTCCTGGCGTTCGCGATCGGCTTCTCGTTCATCGCCAACTTCGGCATCCTGGCCCGCCAGCGGGTGCAGGTGCTCCCCATCGTCCTGGTGTTCCTGGCGCTGCCCCGACTCGACCAACTCCGCGCGCGGGACCGTTCCGCGGCTGCGGCCGGTAGCGTTGAGCCGGCAGGGTCCACCGTCGCGTCTGCACCGAAAGTGATGTCATGACCAAGTTGCAGTCCATCCTGCGTCGGCGGTGGCCGATCCTCCTCGTGACCACCCTGCTCGGTCTGGTCGCCGGGATCGCGTCCACCCAGGTGGGCGCCAGGCGCGAGGTGACCCAGTACCAGGCCCAGCAGGTCATCGTCGCGAACCGCCTCACCGGCAACCCGGCCAACGTGGACCAGGACGCGCTGAAGGTCACCCGGGGTGAGGTCCTCAAGGCCACGGCCAAGGAGCTCGGTCGGGTCGGCGAGGAGAAGGACCTCGCCGGCAAGGTGACCGTGAAGGCCGAGGTGGACTCCAACTCGATCAACCTGACCGTGTACGACACCGACCCGCAGGTGGCGTCCAGGACGGTGCAGGCCTTCTCCACGTCGTTCCTCGACGTCGTGAACTCCGAGCTGCGCAGCGACGACCAGCGACGCCTCGACGACCTGCAGACCCGTGTGGACCAGGCCACGAAGGACCTCGCCGCGTTCGACCAGCAGAACGGGTTCATCTCCCGGGCGGACGCCCCCCTGCCCCAGACGCCGACGATCGACGCGCTGGTGGCCGAGCGAAAGCGCCTCCAGGACGCCCTGACCCAGGCCCAGAGCCGGTACGACGAGACCGCCCTCGACATCTCCCAGCGCGAGCCGTACGCGAGCCTCGGGCCGGAGGCGCCACGGGTCGCCGACTCCCAGCTCCTCGAGGTGCCCAGCTCCCCGCTGTTCCGCGCCGGTCTCATCGGCATCCTCGGGTTCATGCTCGGCGTCGCGCTGATCCTCATCCTCGAGCGGGTGAACCGGCGGGTGGACACCCGAGAGGAGCTCGCGGACCTCGTGCAGGTGCCGATCCTGGCCGAGATCGGCCGGATCTCGGGGCGCAAGCAGCCGCGCCAGGCGGACGGGCGGCTGAAGCTCGAGGGCGCGTGGAGCGAGCACTACCGGCGGGTCCGCTCGGCCATCCAGTTCGTCCAGGCGAGCGCCGAGCGCGAACTCGCCGGGTCCGCGGCCCCCGGCGTCACGAGCCCGACCGGCGTCACCCAGGCCGCCGTGATCTCCGGCCACTCCCCGGCGCGCGGGAAGGTGCCCCGGGTCTTCATGTTCTGCTCGGCCCTGCCGTCCGAGGGGAAATCGACCTCCACGGCGCTGACCGCCATGGCGCTCGCGGAGGCGGGCGTGGAGACCGTCACGGTCAACGCCGATTTCCGGCGGCCGCGGCTCGACGAGTACGTCGGCGCCGACCCCCGACCATCCCTCGCGGATGCCGCTCGGCTCGACGTCGGCCGGCCCTCCGTCGACGAGGTCGTGCGGCCGAGCCCGGAGGCGCATCTGTGGACCGTCGCCGCGGGTTCGGCCACCCGGGAGGTCGGGCCCCGGCTCATGGCCGCCCGCGAGGTCGCGGCGGAGGCGGCGGCCCGGGGCGCGACCGTGCTCGTCGACTCGAGCCCGCTACGGGTCTCCAACGACCCCATCGACCTCTTCCAGGGTGTGGACGAGGTGATCCTCGTGGTGCGGGCGGGGAAGAGCACCGTGAAGTCGCTCCAGGACACGATGGAACTGCTCGACATGCACCACGCCCCCGTGATGGGTGTGGTGCTCATCGGCACCCTCGCCACCCGGGAGATGTACGCCTACTACCAGGCGTATTACTCCGATGCCGACGCGGCGCAGGGGGAACTGCGGCAGACCCTTCCCGTGACGGTGCCCGCCGCCCCGACGCCCACACCCGCCCCGGCCGCGCCCACCCCGACGCCCGCCGCACCATCCGGGCCCGCGGCCGCGCCGCCGGTACCGCCCGTCCCTGCACCGCCCGTCCCTGCACCGCCCGTCCCTGCACCGCCCGCCCCGGCGCTGCCCGTCCCCGCGCCGACGCCGGCCGCGACGCCGCCGGCACCGCCGGCGCCCGCCCCGGTCAACGGCGCCCAGGTCAACGGTGCGCCGGTCGCGCCGGCGAACGGGGCCGCCGTCAACGGTGCGCCCGTCGCCCCGGTCAACGGTTCGTCCGCTGCGGGAACCAACGGCGCGTCCTCCACCGTGGCGGGCGCCGCCGGCCGCAACGGTTCTTCCGGCACCACCACCGTGCCGCCCGAGCCGGCCCGTCCCGTCGGCCCGCCGCCCGGGCCGTCGCCGTTCGCGCCGCGCCCGGAGGCCGGGCAGAACTGATCCCCTCGGCCGCGGCCGGGGCGGGGACGTCGGCTCAGCGAACCAGGTCCGCCGTGGCGGTGGCCCAGCCGAGCGCGAACCGGCGGTAGCCGTCCTCGTCCACGGCGTGTCGGGCGGCCAGGACCGCCCGACGCCGGGACGCCGCCACCTGCTCCCGCACCCGGAGGTGCTCGTCGGCCATCCGGAGCCGCAGCTCGGAATCGCCGGTGTCGAGACCCGCGACCTCCAGTCGCTTGCGGATCTCCTCGAGGTGGGCCCGGTGGTACTGGCTGCGACCCACGCGCTCGTCGCGCGTGGCCACGAACTGGCCGACCCGCAGCGCGGTCTGGGGCAGCAGTCGGCGCGCCGGGAGCGCCGGGATCCCCACCTGCTGGCCCCGGTGGATGCGGTACTCGACCAGCCGCTCCGGGACGCACAGCACCGGGCCGGCCGCAGCGGCGACCAGCGAGATCCACCGGTCGTACATCACGTCGCCGAGCGCCGGGTGCAGCCCGACGGGGAACGGGACCACCGCCGGCACCAGCTCGGCACGGAGCGCGGCGGTGCATCCCGAGACCACCTGGCGGGCCAGGAACTGGCCGAGCGGGTCCTCGGCCAGCGCGGCCCGCTGGCGCGACCCGAGCCCGGCCACCCGCAGCCGTGAGCGGCTCAGGCGGTTCCCCACGGCGTCGATCAGCACGGCGTCGGAGATGGCGAGCAGCGCCTCCGGGTGCTGGGCCATGCGGTCCGCCATGACCGCCACCTTCTCGGGTCGCCACCGGTCGTCCTGGTCGCAGATGAAGATGATGTCGCCCGAGGCGCGACGCAGTCCTTCCTCGAAGGTGGCTCCGGTGCCGCGGTGGTCTTCGCGGGCCACCAGCTCCACGGGGAAGGGGGCGGTGCGGGCGAAGGACCGCACCACCTGCACGGTGGCGTCGGCCGAGGCGTCGTCGACCACCACCAGTTCGTCGGGCAGGCGGGTCTGGCGGCGCAGCGTCTCGAGCTGCTCGGCGAGGAACCGGTCGCCCTGGAACGTCGCGAGCACGACGGACAAGCGCTCCCGACCCGCCAGGGGCGGCGTGCGGTCACCCGGCTCCATCGGCTCAGGGTAGCGGCCCGCGCCCTCCGGGCGAGATGGAACGGGGCCGGCGGCCCGGTCGGTCGCGGATCCCCGCGCGGGAACTTTGGTGGCCACCCGCGGCCTGAGTAGTCTCCCAGCCGATGTCCAACCCGCTGAGCGCCTTCCTCCGCGACTACCTCACGGTCGGGATCTTCGCCTCGCTGGCCTTCATCCTCGTGGGCCTGCTGCTGTTCATCTCCTGGCTGGTGCGCCCCGATCGCAAGCAGGACCAGAAGTACATCGCGTATGAGTCCGGCGTGGACCCGGTGGGCGACATGTGGTCCCAGAGCCAGGTCCGCTACTACATCTTCGCCCTGCTCTTCGTCATGTTCGACGTGGAGGCGGTGTTCATCTTTCCCTGGGCCACCCAGCTCGAGGTGTTCGGGGTATTCGGCCTCATCGAGATGACGATCTTCATCGTGATCCTGCTGCTGGGCCTGGTCTACGCGTGGCGCAAGGGGGTGCTCAGGTGGGTCTAGGCCTCGTGGAGAGCGGCAAGATGCCGAAGCCGCTCACCAAGCTCCTCAACATCAGCCGCAAGTACTCGCTGTGGGTGTACCAGTGGGGTCTCGCGTGCTGCGCGATCGAGATGGGTGCCGCGTTCGGCTCCCCCCGCTACGACGTGATGCGCCTCGGCGTGATTCCGCTCCCGGCCAGCCCCCGTCAGGCCGACCTCGTGGTCATCTCCGGCACGGTGACCGACAAGATGGCCCCCGCCATCCTGCGTCTCTGGGAGCAGATGCCGGACCCGAAGTACGTCATCTCGATGGGCAGCTGTGCCAACTGCGGCGGGCCGTACTGGGACAGCTACTCGGTGACCAAGGGCGTCGACCAGATCATCCCCGTCGACGTCTACGTCCCGGGGTGCCCGCCCCGCCCCGAGGCCCTGCTCGAGGGCGTGGTCCTGCTCCAGGAGCGCATCCAGAACGAGGACATGGCCGCCCGTTGGACGGGCGAGCCCATCGTGGTGGAGTGAGCCGGTGACCGACGACGCCACGACGACCACCACCGACGCGCCCGAGGCCGAGCCGGCGCCCACTGACGAGCTGCGCGAGGGCATCCTCGCGGGCTTCCGCGAGCGGCTCGGCGACGCGGTCGTGGACGCCGAGGTGCAGCCCGGCCTCGACCTCTGGATCCGGGTGCGCACCGACGCCTGGCGTGAGGCCGCCGAGGTGGCCCGCCACCACCTCGATGCCCGCTACTTCACGTTCATCTCCGTCCTCGACTGGCTGCCGTCGCCGTTCGGGCGTTCGATGGACGCTGCGGTCGACCTGGAGCTCGCCCGCCGGGCCGGCGAGGAGGCCGCCACGCCGTCGACCGAGCTCGCTCACGGCATCACGGGCGGCGAGACCCGCTTCCAGGTGTTCGCCCGTGTGGCGAAGGTCGGTCACCCGAACGACTTCTGGGGCGTCACGCTCAAGGCCGACGTCCCCGACGACACTCTCACCGTGGACTCGTGGGTCCCGGTCTACGCCGGCGCCGACTGGCACGAACGCGAGGCCTGGGAGATGTTCGGCCTCACGTTCACGGGCCATCCCGG
The DNA here is from genome assembly GCA_049316905.1 of Microthrixaceae bacterium. GTDB lineage: Bacteria > Actinomycetota > Acidimicrobiia > Acidimicrobiales > Microtrichaceae > CAIPVR01. The sequence continues at coordinate 15,257 of JBMOJH010000029.1, forward strand.
GCTCCGCAACATCTACCTGCCGAGCGACTTCGAGGGGCACCCGCTCCGGAAGGACTTCCCGCTGCTGGCCCGTCAGGTGAAGCCCTGGCCGGGCATCGTCGACGTCGAGCCCATGCCCGGATCGGGCGACGAGGAGGAAGGGGAGGCGGACGCATGACGGCCGTCACCGATCGCCAGAAGCTCCAGTACATCGCGGCCCGCGCCGCGGACGCCCGGGTCAACGTGGAGCTCGAGACCGAGGGCATGACCCTCAACATCGGCCCCCAGCACCCCGCCACGCACGGCACGCTCCGCATCGTCGCCCAGCTCGATGGTGAGCAGGTGATCGCCGCCGAGCCGGTGGCCGGCTACATGCACCGCGGCTACGAGAAGCTCACCGAGGTGCGGACCTACGCCCAGGTCACCACGCTGGTGAACCGCATCGACTGGTTGGGCAGCTTCGCCAACGAGGTGCCGTTCATCCTCGCGGCCGAGCAGCTGATGGGCATCGAGGCCCCGCCGCGGGCCACCTGGATCCGCACGATCTTCTTCGAGATGTCGCGGATCGCGAACCTGATCCTGTTCCTCGGTGACATGGGCGTGCAGCTCGGCGCCATCACCCCGGTCTTCTTCGCCTTCCGTGACCGCGAGTTCGTGCTCAACCAGATCGAGCGGGTCACCGGCGGGCGCTTCCATCCGAACTTCGACCGGATCGGCGGCCTCAAGGACGACCTGCCGAAGGGCTGGATCGAGGACAACAAGCGGACCATGGAGAAGGTCCGGGACTTCTGCGACGAGATCGAGGACCTGCTCATGGGCTCCGAGATCTTCCAGGAGCGCACCCGCGGCATCGGTGTGATCCCGCCCGATGTGGCATTGCAGTACGGCCTGTCGGGTGCCAACGCCCGGTCCTCCGGCATCGACTGGGACCTCCGGCGCGACAACTGCATCGGCCTCGCCTACCCCGAGCTGGACTGGAAGGTCTGGACCCATCCGGACGGCGACTCCTTCGCCCGCTTCTGGGTCCGGCTCCAGGAGGTGCGGGAGGCCACCCGCATGATCGACCAGCTCTGCGACGGGATCCCGAGCGGCCCGATCATGGCGAAGGTGCCCCGCATCATCAAGGTCCCCGCCGGTGAGGCCTGGGTCTCCACCGAGAACCCGCTGGGCGAGATGGGCTACTACGTCGTGTCCCAGGGCGACCTGACCCCGTTCCGGGTGAAGATCCGCTCCGCGAGCTTCAACAACGTCTCCATCACGCCGTGGCTGCTGCGCGGCGTGTACGTGCCGGACATCATCACGATCCTGGCGTCGCTCTACTTCATCCTGGGGGACATCGACCGATGACCCACGCGCTGTTGGGCCTCGAACTGGCCTACTGGCAACAGACGATCATCCGCGTGCTCGCTGGGGTCACCGCGATCCTGCTGCTGACCGGCGGCGTGGTCTACCTGTACCTGTTCAAGTTCGTCTCCTTCATGCAGAGCCGTCTCGGCCCGATGGAGGCCGGTCCGTACGGCTCCCTGCAGCTGCTCGCCGAGGTGGGCAAGTGGCTGCAGAAGGAGGACCTGTTCACCGAGAACTCGGACCGGTTCATCTTCGGCCTGGCGCCGGCCATCGTGCTGGCCTCCACCTTCCTCATGTTCGTGGTCATCCCCGCCGGCCCCAACGCGGTGGTCGCGGATCTCGGCACCGGCATCTACTACGTGCTCGCCATGAGCTCGCTGTCGGTGCTCGGCATCCTGATCGCCGGCTGGGCCTCGGCCAACAAGTACGCCCTCATGGGTGCACTGCGCGCCGGTGGCCAGCTGATCGCCTACGAGCTGCCCCTCGTGCTGGCGGTCATCGGCGTGGTGATCTGCGCCGGCAGCCTGAACCTGCAGGACATCGTGGCGGCCCAGTCCGGCGGTGAGATCTTCGGGTGGTCCGGGATCGGGAACCCGTACGTCCTCACCCAGTTCGTGGCCTTCGCGATCTTCATGATCGCGGTGCAGGCCGAGCTGGCGCAGACCCCCTTCGACATGCCCGTCGCCGAGTCGGAGCTCGTCGCCGGCTACATGGTGGAGTACACCGGTATCCGCTTCCTCGTGTACTTCATCTCGGAGTTCGCCACCGCCGTCGGCTTCGCCGCCGTGGCCTCCACCCTCTTCCTGGGCGGTTGGGCGCTCCCCGCCAGCTGGGGCATCTCGGACGGCGCGATGCACGTCATCGGGCCCATCGTGATCGCCACCAAGGCGGTGCTGCTGGTGGGCGTGGTCTTCTGGACCCGCTTCTCGTTCCCCCGGTTCCGGGAGGACCAGCTCCAGCGGCTGGCCTGGAAGTTCCTCATCCCGATCGCGCTGGCCAACATCCTGGTCACCGCCGTGCTGAAGGTGGCGTTCTGATGCCCGAGAAGCGCGCCGTCCCCAAGCCCAAGGTCCCCGGCGTCCTGAAGGGACTCGGCGTGACCCTGCGCACGGCCAAGGAGACGATGTTCCCCGACGGCCTGCTGAAGCCGCCGTCGCCGTCCAAGGGTGCCGCCACCGTCCAGTACCCCCACGAGAAGGAGGCCCCCGCACCGCGTGCGCGCGGCGTGATCTCCCTCAAGGAGGACAACTGCACGGCGTGCATGCTCTGTGCCCGTGAGTGCCCGGACTGGTGCATCTACATCGAGGCGCACAAGACCCTCGCCCCGCCGCGCCGCGCCGGCGGCAAGCCGCGCCAGGTCAACGCCCTCGACCGCTTCGACATCGACTACTCGCTCTGCATGTACTGCGGGATCTGCGTGGAGGTGTGCCCCTTCGAGGCCCTGTTCTGGAGCCCCGAGTACGAGTACTCCGAGGTGCGGATCCAGGACCTCCTCCACGACAAGGAGCGGCTCGGTCAGTGGTTCGAGACCGTGCCGGACTTCGAAGCGCTCGAGTCGGGCTCCGAGGTGAAGGTGAAGAAGGTGCCGCGATGACCGTCCTCGCCGCGGCCGCCGCGACCACCTTCGACGTGCCGGCCAACGTGGTCTTCGCCGTGCTCGCCGTCGGGATGATCGCCGCCGCGATCCGGGTGGTGACCACCAAGAACATCGTGCACGCCGCGCTGTGGCTGGTGGTCGTCCTCGGCGGCAACGGCATCGTCTACCTGCTGCTGCAGGCCGAGTTCGTGGCGATGACCCAGTTCCTGGTGTACCTGGGCGCCATCATCGTGCTGTTCCTCTTCGGCATCATGCTCACCCGCGCCCCGCTGGGCCGCTCCGACGATCTCGACAACAACCAGCGTCCACTCGGGATCGTGGTCGGCCTGGTCCTCCTCGCCGTCGTCGGGTTCTCGCTGGCCCGCCAGTGGGGTCGCGACACCCTGACCTTCGCCGCCTACCAGGGCGCGGCCGCGGGCGGCAACGGTCGCACGCAGGCGCTGGCGAACTCGATCTTCGGCGACTACCTCATCCCCTTCGAGGTGGTCTCCGTGCTCCTGCTGGCCGCGCTGATCGGCGCCATCGTCCTGGCCCGCCGGGACTGAGGGCGGAAGAGGTCGAACCATGCTGCTGAACCAGTTCCTCCTGCTCGCCGCGGTGCTCTTCTGCGTGGGTGTGTACGGCGTGATCGTCCGCAAGAACGGCGTGCTGGTGCTCATGTCGGTCGAGCTGATCCTCAACGCGGTGAACATCAACCTGATCGCCTTCTCCACGCTGTGGGGACTGGCCGGGCAGGTCTTCGCGCTGTTCGTGATCGCGGTGGCCGCCGCCGAGGTCGGGGTGGGGTTGGCGATCGTCATCCTCATCTACCGGAACAAGCGCTCCATCGACATCGACGAGCTCGACGAGCTGAAGGGCTGAGTCACCCCCATGTGGTTCCTCACGCACGCCTGGATCATCCCCGCGCTGATGGCGCTGTCGTTCCTGTGCGTCCTGTTCCTCGGCAAGCGCCTCCCCCGGAAGGGCTCCGAGATCGGGATCGTGTTCGTGGCGATCGCGTTCGTGCTCTCGATCTGCACGGCGGTCGCCTGGCAGCAGCACGTCAACGACTCACCGAAGCTCTCCGGCACCGCCTCCGCCGAGCAGAAGGAGCAGGTCGAGGGCGCCGCGTTCGTCGACGTGCCGGCGAAGTGCTCGCCCGTCGCCGCCGAGGCCGCGGCGAAGGCCGGTGGGGCCGAGGCCGCCACCGGCGCGGAATCCTCCTCGGGTGGTGAGGGCGCCGCCGGTGTCCCGCCCGGAACCGGTGAGGTGGCGTCCGCCGCGGCCCCGGCCGCCGGCGGTGGCGAGAAGGAGGAGACGGTCACCCGGCCGGTCGTTCGCTGCGTGTCGTGGTTCGACACCGACGGCGCCACGGTCACGATCGGCACGATGGTCGACGGCCAGGCCGTGCTGATGCTGGTCGTCGTGACCCTGATCTCGCTGCTGGTGCACGTGTACTCCACGGACTACGTCAACGGCGACCGCCGCTACACGCACTACTTCGCATTCCTGTCCCTCTTCACGGCGTCGATGCTCTTCTTCGTGCTCTCGCAGAGCACGCTGCAGATGATCGTGGGCTGGGAGCTGGTGGGCGTCTGTTCGTTCGCGCTCATCGGCCACTGGTGGGAGGAGAAACCGAACTCCAACGCCGCGCTGAAGGCGTTCCTCACCAACCGCGTCGGCGACATGGGCCTGCTGATCGGCATGATCGTGCTGTTCTTCGCGGCCGGGAAGTCGTTCTCCATCCTCGACATCAACATCCTCTCCAACGAGGGGGAGATCCGCCACGCGGTGCTGCTCGTCGCCTCGATCTGCCTGATCGCGGCGGTGATGTCGAAGTCGGGCCAGTTCGTGCTGCACACCTGGCTGCCCGACGCGATGGCCGGCCCCACGCCGGTGTCCGCGCTGATCCACGCGGCCACGATGGTCGTCGCCGGCATCTACCTCGTGGCCCGCCTGTACCCGGTCTTCTTCGACGGTCTCGCGATCGCCGGCAGCTCGGTGAACCTGCTGGCCGTGGTCGGCGCCGTCACCGCGCTCTTCGGTGCGCTGCTCGCCTTCGTCCAGAAGGACATCAAGAAGGTGCTCGCCTACTCGACGGTGTCGCAGCTCGGCTTCATGGTCACCTCGCTCGGCGTGGGCGCCTGGACCGCGGCGCTCTTCCACCTCTTCACCCACGCCTTCTTCAAGGCCTGCCTCTTCCTCGGCGCCGGCTCGATGAGCCATGCGTGCCACCACAGCTTCAACATGGTCGACGACTACGGCGGGCTCCGGAAGATCATGCCGAAGACGTTCTGGACCTACCTGATCGCCACCCTGGCGCTCGCCGGCGTGTTCCCGTTGTCCGGCTTCTGGTCGAAGGACGAGATCCTCGCCGGCACCGGCTCGTTCCCCGGGACGTCGGGCGCGAACGGCAGCTACCACGTGATGCTGGTGATGCTCCTGCTCGCGGCGTTCTGCACCGCCGCCTACATGATGCGCACCATCTGGTACTCGTTCTACGGCGAGTACCGGGGCCACGGTCACCCCCACGAGTCCGGCCCGCGGATCACCGTTCCCCTGATCATCCTCGCCGCCTTCGGCACCATCGCCGGCATCGCCAACCTCCCGGCGGCGTTCGACTTCCTGCCCGAGGGCACCCTCACCCGCTTCGAGAAGTTCGTCGAGCCGGTCGGGCTCTACTTCCCGAGCATCTCCCACGCCGAGTTCAACGCCCCGCTGGCGGTCGTGTCCGTCGCCGTGGGCCTCGGTGGCATCGCGGTGGCGTACCTGTTCTTCTGGAAGGGCGCCTTCTCCGGCCTGCGCGGCCTCAGCGAGCGCAACCGTCTCGCCGGCTGGGGCAAGAACGTCCTGGTGAACAAGTACTACTTCGACTGGCTCTACACCACGGTCATCGTCGGCTTCGTGAAGGGCGGACTCGCCCGGGCCACGTACTGGTTCAACCAGCACGTCCTCGACGCCATCGTCAACGGGGTCGGCAAGGGCGGCGTGGCCGCCGGCCGCTTCGTGTACGACAACATCGACCAACCGGTGGTCGACGGCGCCGTGAAGGGCGTCGGCGCCACCGCCGAGGGGTCGGGCGGGATCCTCCGCCACATCCAGACGGGTCGCATCCAGCAGTACGCCGCGTTGTTCTTCGCGGCGGCAGCCATCCTGGCCGGCATCTTCGTGCTGGTCATCGGCTGATCGACGAGGGAGAACCACTTCCCATGACTGAGTTCCTGAACGACTGGGGCCTGATCCTCATCACGTTCCTGCCACTGGTGGGTGCGTTGGTGATGATCCTCGTGCCCAAGGAGTCCGAGGACACCCACAAGCTGCTGGCCCTCGTCACCGCGCTGGCCACCGCGGTGGTCGGCGTGCTCCTGCTGGTGAACTTCAACTACTCGAACGCCGGGCAGTTGCAGTTCCTGGTCGACCACCAGTGGATCGAGGTGATCAACAGCCGGTTCGTGATGGGCCTCGACGGCCTCAGCCTGCCGCTGCTGGCCCTGACCGTCGGGATCATGCCGCTGGTCTTCATCTACTCGTGGAACCACATTCCCGCGCCGGGGAACCCGAAGGCCTTCTTCATCCTCATGCTGGTGCTCGAGACCGGCATGGTCGGTTCGTTCGTGGCGCAGGACCTCATCCTCTTCTTCGTGTTCTTCGAGGTCGTGCTGCTGCCGATGTACTTCATGATCGGCGTCTGGGGCGGCCCGGAGCGGAAGTACGCGTCGATCAAGTTCTTCCTCTACACGCTGTTCGGCTCGGCCCTCATGATCGTGGCCTTCATCGCCGTGAGCTTCCTGTCGAAGACCCAGACCTTCGTGATCCCCGAGCTCACCGCGTACGGCGGGGCCGGCATCGCCAAGGCCACCCAGGTGATCATCTTCGGCGGCATGTTCCTGGGCTTCGGGATCAAGGTCCCGATGTTCCCGTTCCACACGTGGTTGCCCGACGCCCACACCCAGGCGCCCACGCAGGGCTCGGTCATCCTGGCCGCGGTGCTCCTGAAGCTGGGTACCTACGGTTTCCTGCGCATCGCGATCCCGATCCTCCCGCTCGGTGCCCGCCAGTGGGCCCCGGTCATCGGCGTGCTCGCGGTGATCGGCATCATCTACGGCGCCCTGGCGTGTCTCGCCCAGACCGACATGAAGCGGCTGATCGCCTTCTCCTCGGTGGCCCACATGGGCTTCACCATGCTGGCCATCTCCACGATGACCGACCTCGGCTTCAACGCCGCGGTGTTCGGCATGGTGGCCCACGGCCTGATCACCGGCATGCTCTTCTTCCTCGCCGGGTCCATCAAGGAGCGTTACCACACGCTCGAGATCAAGCGGCTCGGCGGACTGCTCGTGCAGGCGCCGAAGATGGGCTGGATCCTGGGTCTGTGCACGATGGCGTCGCTGGGCCTGCCGGGCCTGGCCGGCTTCTGGGGCGAGTTCCCGGCCATCCTGTCGGCCTACGCCCCCGCCACCGGGCTCAGCGTGCCGCTGTTCCGCACGCTCATGATCGTGGCCGCCCTCGGCACCGTCCTCGCCGCCGGCTACCTCCTCTGGCTCTACCAGCGCACCGCCTTCGGCACCCCCACCGAGGAGTTCGCGTCGGACCCGCACATCCACGACGTCGAGACCCCCGAGTGGATCGCCTGGACGCCGCTGCTCATCCTCATCGTCGTCCTCGGCTTCGTGCCCGGCCTCATCTTCAACGTGACCCAGCCCGCGGTGCAGCTGATCGCCGGCGCGGTGGGAGGCTGAGCCACCGTGACGGCCCTGCTCGCGCAGCTCGCCCCCGGGAACTTCCGGGCCCCGACGCTGGACTTCCACGCCCTGGCGCCGGAGATCATCCTGCTGGTCACGCTGGTCCTGCTGGTGCTGCTCGACAGCATCAAGCTCGACCGGGCGCGGGCGTCCATGCCGGCGGTGGCGAACATCGGGCTCCTGGCCTCCCTGATCCCCCTCGTCACCCTCGCTGCGGCGGGCGGCACACGGCAGCTGTTCGGCGGTTCCTACGTGGTCGACCCGATGTCGCTGGTGCTCAAGGCACTGTTCATCGTCACCACCTACGTGGTGATCCTGCTGTCCACCAACTACGTGGCCGAGGGCGACTACTGGGAGAGCGAGTACTACACGCTCCTCGTGTCCAGCCTCCTGGGCATGGTGGTCATGGCCTCGAGTCGGGACCTCATCGGCATCTTCGTGGCCCTCGAGCTGCTGTCGATCCCCGCGTACATGCTCGCCGCCTGGCGCAAGGGTGACGTCCGGTCCAACGAGGCCGGCATGAAGTACTACCTGATGGGCGTGTTCGCCTCCGCGATCCTGCTGTACGGCATGTCGCTGGTGTTCGGCGTCGGCGGCTCCACCCGTCTGGTGGAGATCGGCCTGCGCCTCCGGGAGATCGGGACCGAGGGCGTCCCGGTCGTCACCCTGGCGCTCGTGTTCGTGCTGATCGGCTTCGCCTTCAAGGTGTCCGCCGTCCCGTTCCACGTGTGGGCGCCCGACACCTACGAGGGCGCGCCCACCCCGGTCACGGCGTTCCTCGCCGTCGCCTCGAAGGCGGCCGGTTTCGTCGCCCTCATCCAGATCGTCTACTTCTGCTTCATCGTCCGCCCGGACATCATCCAGCCGGTCTTCTTCGTGCTGGCCGTGCTGTCGATGACCGTCGGCAACCTGATCGCCCTCCGCCAGACGAACGTGATCCGGATGCTCGCCTACTCCGGCATCGCGCAGGCGGGCTTCATGCTCGCCCCGTTCGTGGTCGCCGGCGAGCTGCCGATCCAGTCGCGGCAGGCCGTGGTGATCTACCTGGTCATCTACGCGGCGATGAACCTCGGTGCCTTCGCCGTGGTCATCGCCATCGCCCGCAAGACGGGCTCGGCGGAGATCGACTCCTTCGGTGGGCTGTTCCAGTACATGCCCGGCATGGCCGTCGCCCTCACGCTGTTCCTCGCCTCGCTCATCGGCATTCCGCCGCTCGGGGGCTGGTACGCCAAGTTCAGCGTGTTCAAGGTGCTGATCGAGGCGGAGACCGGTCTGGGCATCGCCACCGCGATCGTGATGGCGATCAACACGGCCATCGCGGCCTACTACTACCTGCGGGTCGCTCGGGCGATGTGGTTCGACGACGCCCCCGACGGCGACACCACGCCGGTGCGGGTGCCCGCGGGCCTCACCGCGGCGGTCACCCTGGCGCTCGTGGCGACGTTGCTGTTCGGCGTGCTCCCGGGCCTCCTCTCCGACCTGACGAGCTTCCAGCCCCTCGCCCTCGGCGGCTGAGCCGGGCGTGTCGGCCCCCGTCGAGGAGGCCCTGGCGGAGCGCATCGCGCGATCGGGATCGGTGCGCTTCGACGAGTTCATGGACCTCGCGCTGTACGGGCCCGGCGGCTTCTTCCGCGCCGGCGGCGGTGCCGGTGGCCGGGGCGGCGACTTCCTCACCAGCCCCGAGGTGGGCCCGCTCTTCGGGGCGGTCGTGGCCCGGTACCTCGACGCCCGGTGGGAGGACCTCGGTCGGCCCGACCCCTTCGTGGTCGTGGAGGCGGCCGCCGGCCGGGGTGCCCTCGCCCTCGCCGTGCTGGCCGCCGCGCCGCGCTGCGCTCCGGCGCTGCGCTACCTGCTGGTGGAGACCTCCACCGAGTTGCGTGAGCGGCAGGCGGAGCACCTCGCGCTCGTGCACCCGTTCGAGGTGCTCGGGCCCACCCCCGATCCCGAGGCCGAGGGCGGACCGGTGCCCGCGCCCGACGCGGGCACGGGTCCGTTGTGCTGCTCGCTCCTCGAGCTCCCCGCCCAGCCGGTGGTGGGGGTGGTGCTCGCCAACGAACTGCTCGACAACGTGCCCATGCGGTTGTTGGAGTTCGGCGACGGTGGCTGGTCCGAGGTCCGGGTCACGGCGGACGGCGGCCGGCTCCGTGAGCTCCTCGTGCCGGCCGCGGCGGACGTGGACCGCCGCGCCCGGGAGCTCGTCCCTGCCGCGACGACCGGCGCGCGCATCCCGCTCCAGGAGCGCGCGGCGGACTGGGTGGGGCGCGCCCTCGGCGTGCTCGAACGGGGGACGCTGGTGGTCATCGACTACGCGGTCCCGGACACCGCCGGGCTGGCCGGGCGACCGGCGGGGGAGTGGCTGCGCACGTACCGGGGTCATCAGCGAGGTGGTGGTCCGCTGGAGGCGCCGGGCGAGCAGGACCTCACCGTCGAGGTCGCGGTGGACCAGCTGCCCGCGCCCGACTCGGACCGCGACCAGGCGTCCTGGCTCCGCGCCGCCGGGATCGAGGAGCTCGTGGAGGAGGGTCGGCGCACCTGGTCGGCGTCGGCCGGCGTCGGCGATCTGGCCGCGCTGCGCGCCCGGAGCCGGGTGGCCGAGTCGGAGGCCCTGTGCGACCCCGCGGGCCTCGGGGCGTTCCGGGTCCTCGAGTGGTCGGTGGGCTGAACGCCCGTCCGGGTCGTCGCCCGCAGCGGTGACCGCGGTTGTCGCCCATCGGCGACGCAGCCCGGTGGGTCCCGGTGCTAGAAGTTCCCCGGGGCTTGACCGGGGGGTCGTCGCATGAGCACTGAGGTCGGGACGGTCGGCAACGGAGCCGTCATGAGCAAGGGGCTCAAGGCAGGTGCGCTCGGGCTGGTGGCCACCACGGTCATCGGTGTCGCGTCCACCGCGCCGGGGTACAGCCTCGCGGCCTCGGTCGGGCTGGTCACCGAACAGGTCGGGCTGCAGGCCCCGGCCATCATGCTGGTGTCGTTCATCCCGATGGCGTTCATCGCCGCGGCGTACTTCTACATGAACCGCGCGGATCCGGACTGCGGCACCACGTTCACCTGGGCCACCCGCGCCCTCGGTCCCCGCAGCGGCTGGCTCGGCGGCTGGGGGATCATCATGGCCGACCTGGTGATCATGCCGAACCTGGCCGGCATCACCGCCACCTACACGTACCTCCTGTTCGGCCTGGACGGGCTGGCCGCGAACCGGTGGGCCGTCTGTGCGCTCGGCTGCTGCTACCTCCTGGCCATGGCCTGGATCTGCGTCACGGGCATCGAGCTGAGCGCGCGCACCCAGGTGCTGCTGCTCGGCACCGAGATCGCCGTGCTGGTGGTCTTCTCGGTCGTGGCGATCCTCGAGGTCTACGGGTCGGATCCCCCGCCCGGGTCGGTGAAGCCGTCGCTGAGCTGGCTGAACCCCTTCGCGATCCCCAGCGTTGGCGCCCTCACCGGCGGCGTGCTGGTGGCGCTGTTCATCTACTGGGGCTGGGACACCGCCGTGACGGTGAACGAGGAGTGCGAGGACGCCAACACCACCCCGGGCAAGGCGGCCATCTGGTCCACCGTGATCCTGCTGCTCGTCTACGTCGTGGTGACGATCGGGGCGCAGGCGGTCAAGGGCCCGGGCTTTCTCACGGAGAACCCCGACGACGCTCTCGGCGCGGTCGGCGACGTGGTGCTCGGCAGCACGGTGAACAAGCTGCTCATCCTCGCCGTGCTGTCCTCCGCGCTGGCCAGCACGCAGACGACGATCCTGCCCGCGGCCCGCTCGATGCTGTCGATGGGTTCCCACCGGGCGGCACCGGCGAAGCTGGCGGAGATCGACCGCCGCCACCTCACGCCGGCGTGGTCCACCTGGTTCTTCGGGATCGGCGCGTGCGTCTGGTTCGTGTTCCTGGTGGCGATCGGCGGCGAGGCCCAGAACCCCTACTACGCCAGCATCGCGGCGGTCGGCCTGATGATCGCCTTCTACTACGGGCTCACCGGGATCGTGTGCGTCGTCTACTACCGCCGCTACCTGCTCAGGAGCTGGCGCAACTTCGTGTTCGTCGGCCTCATGCCGGGCCTCGGTGGCCTGATCCTCGCCTACATCTTCGTGCGGTCGCTGATCGACAACTTCAACGACACCGAGACCTACGGATCCCTGCTCGGTGCCGGCTCGGTGTTCACCATCGGGGTGGCGCTGCTCCTGCTGGGGGTGCCGCTGATGTGGTGGTGCCGGAGGAAGTACCCGGACTTCTTCCTCATCCGGCGCGACCCGGTCGACGTGATCCCTCCGCCGGACGGCTCCGGCGAGCCGGCGCCGGTGCTCGGCACGTTCCGGAAGGAGGCCTGACATGAATGAGGGGAACCGCCCGGTGGTGCTGGGCTACGACGACAGCGACCCGTCCCGCGCCGCGGTGCCCGTGGCCGTCGAGCTCGCCCGGGCGCTCGGTGCCGACCTCGTGGTGGCCTTCGGGTACGAGCCGCCGCGGTCGGGGGGTGAGGTCGGGGCCCTCCGCGACGAGATCGAGAAGGTCGGCGAGGAGTTGGCCGCCGAGGCGGTGGCCGCGGCCCACGCGATCGACCCCGGACTCCCGGTCCGCGTGGAGCTGGTCCAGGACCGGCCGGCGGAGGCCGTCGTGCGGGTCGCTGACGACCTCGATGCCCGGCTGATCGTGCTGGGGCACCGGCAGATGAGCCTGCTCGCCGAGGTGTTCGTGGGGTCGGTCCTCGAGTCGGTGATGGCCGCCACCGTCCGGCCCGTCGTGGTGGTCCAGGCCGAGGACTGAGTCACCGTGACCGGCCGCGCCGGGGTCGGCGGGGTCTACGATCGGCCCCCGACCGAACGTCCGCAGGGGGACCGATGACCGAGGGTGCCGAGCCGACCATCGAGGACTGGTACCGGGAGGACCGCACCTTCCCGCCGTCCCCCGAGTTCGTGGCCGACGCGGTCCTCAACGACCCGTCGGTCTACGAGCGGGCCGACGCCGACCCCGAGGCGTTCTGGGCGGAGCAGGCCCGGGACCTCCTCACCTGGGACACCGACTTCCGGACCACGCTGGAGTGGGAGCTGCCCTTCGCCCGCTGGTTCGTCGGCGGGCGCCTCAACGTGTCGGCGAACTGCCTCGACCGGCACGTGGCGGCCGGCGACGGCGACCGGGTCGCCATCCACTGGGAGGGCGAACCCGGCGACACCCGCACGATCACGTATGCCGACCTGCTGGCGGACGTCGAGCGCTTCGCCAACGTGCTGCGACGGCTGGGCGTCGAGCTCGGCGACCGGGTCTGCATCTACATGCCGATGATCCCCGAGGCCGTCGTGGCGATGCTGGCCTGCACCCGCATCGGCGCGGCGCATTCCGTGGTGTTCGGCGGGTTCAGCCCCGACTCCCTCGTCGACCGGATCAACGACGCCGAGGCGGTGGTCGTGGTCACGGCCGACGGCGGCTACCGGCGCGGTGCACCATTCCTGCTCAAGCCGAACGTGGACGTGGCCGTGGCGGCCTGTCCCACCGTGCGCAGCGTGGTGGTGGTCGACCGCTGCGGCGGCGACGTGGACATGCACGACGGCCGCGACCACTGGTGGAACGACCTGATGTCGGAGGTGGACGCGCACTGCGCACCGGTCCCGGTCGACAGCGAGCAGCTGCTGTTCCTGCTCTACACCTCGGGCACGACCGCCAAGCCCAAGGGCATCATGCACACCACCGGTGGCTACCTGACCCAGGTCGCGTGGACGCACCGCAACGTGTTCGACCTGCGGCCCGGGACCGACGTGTACTGGTGCGCGGCCGACATCGGCTGGGTGACCGGCCACAGCTACATCGTCTACGGGCCGCTCGCCAACGGCGCCACACAGGTGATGTACGAGGGCACCCCCGACACGCCGCGGGCAGAGCTCCGCGACGGCGACGAGCCGTCGGGCTGGGCCAAGGACCGCCTCTGGGACATCGTGGAGCGCTACGGCGTCACCCAGCTGTACACGGCGCCCACGGCGATCCGGACCTTCATGAAGTGGGGTGCGGAGTGGCCGGGCGGCCACGACCTGTCGACCCTCCGCGTGCTCGGCACCGTGGGTGAGCCCATCAACCCCGAGGCGTGGATGTGGTACCACGCGCACATCGGTGGCGGGCGCTGTCCCATCGTCGACACGTGGTGGCAGACCGAGACCGGCGGGCACATGATCACGCCCCTCCCGGCCCTCACCTCCACGAAGCCCGGCTCCGCCTGCCGGGCCCTCCCGGGGATCGGCGCCGAGGTGGTGGACGACCACGGGCAGCCCGTCGAGCGGGGCGGTGGCTACCTCACCCTGACCCGGCCGTGGCCCTCGATGCTGCGGGGCATCTGGGGTGACCCGGAGCGCTACCGCGACACCTACTGGAGCACGTACGAAGGCCGCTACTTCGCGGGCGACGGCGCCAAGGTGGACGAGGACGGCTACCTCTGGCTCCTCGGCCGGGTGGACGACGTCATGAACGTGTCGGGCCACCGCATCTCGACCACCGAGGTGGAGTCCGCCCTGGTGGACCACCCGGCCGTGGCCGAGGCGGCGGTGGTCGGTGCCACCGACCCCACGACCGGCCAGGCGATCGTGGGCTACGTCATCCTGGTCGGCGGGGTCGAGGCCACCGAGGAGCTCGGCGAGGACATCCGCCAGCACGTCGCCACGAAGCTGGGTGCGATCGCCCGGCCCCGCGCGGTGCTGATCGTGCCGGACCTGCCCAAGACACGCTCGGGCAAGATCATGCGCCGCCTCCTGCGCGACGTGGTCGAGGGCCGCGAGCTCGGTGACACCACGACGCTGGCCGACGCCAACGTGGTGGACGCGCTGCGCGAGGGTGCCGCCGCCTCCACCGACGGCTGAGGGGCGGACCCGTGGTGTGGTGGGTCCTGCTCGGCGCCCTGCTCCTGGTGGTGCTGGGACTCGTCGCCCTCGCGATCCACGACGTCACCCAGAAACGGCACGCCATCCTCCGGAACTACCCGCTGGTCGGCCACCTGCGGTTCACGCTCGAGGCCTTCGGACCCGAGCTGCGGCAGTACATCGTCACCTCCAACGACGACGAGCGGCCGTTCTCCCGCGACGAGCGCCGGTGGATCTACACCTCCGCCTACGACCGCGACAACACCTTCGGGTTCGGCACCGACAACCACCTCGACACCACCCCCGACTACATCGTCATCAAGCAGGCCGCCTTCCCCGTCCCACCGCTGCCGGGCGAGCCACCCCGACCCACCTGGGACTTCCCGGTCCCCTGCGCCAAGGTGCTCGGCGCCGCCCACGGTCGTGCCGGGGCCTTCCGGCCCGCGTCGATCGTCAACGTGTCCGCGATGAGCTTCGGCTCGCTGTCGGGTGCCGCGGTCGAGGCACTGAACCGCGGCGCCGCCGCGGCGGGGTGCTGGCAGAACACCGGCGAGGGCGGCCTCTCCGTGCACCACCGCCACGGCGCCGACCTGGTGTTCCAGATCGGCACGGGCTACTTCGGCTGCCGCGACGACCACGGCGACTTCTCCCTCGACCAGTTGCTCGCGACCCTCGACGGCGCCCCCGTGCGGGCCCTCGAGATCAAGCTCTCGCAGGGGGCGAAGCCGGGCCTCGGCGGGTTGCTGCCCGCCGCCAAGGTCACGCCGGAGATCGCCGCGATGCGCGGCATCCCGGTCGGCGTGGACTGCCGCAGTCCGAACCGTCACCGGGCCTTCGGCGACGTCGACGGCCTCATCGGGTTCGTCGAGCTCCTCGCCGGCGCCACCGGCCTGCCGGTCGGCATCAAGTCGGCGGTGGGGGAGGAGCAGTTCTGGTGGGAGCTCGCCGCCCGAATGCGGGCCACCGGCGGGGGACCCGACTTCGTGAACGTGGACGGCGGGGAGGGGGGCACCGGGGCGGCCCCACTGGTGTTCTCCGACCACGTGTCCCTGCCCTTCCTCCGGGCCTTCCCGCGCGTCTACCGGGCGTTCGCGTCCGAGGACCTGCACCACGAGGTGGTGTTCATCGGCGCCGGCCGGCTCGGGATGGCGAACCGCGGTCTCACGGCGATGGCCCTCGGCTGCGACCTGGTCAACGTGGCCCGTGAGGCCATGCTCGCGATCGGCTGCATCCAGTCCCAGCGCTGCCACACCGGTCGCTGTCCGACCGGCGTCGCCACGCAGTCCCGTCGCCTCGAGCGCGGCCTCGATCCCGACCTCAAGTACGTGCGCTGCGCCAACTACCTGGCCACCTTCCGCCACGAGCTCCTGCGCCTCGCCCGGGCCTGCGGGCACGAGCACCCCGGGGCCGTGCGGCCCGACCAGGTGGAGTTCCTCCAGGAGGGGCACCGCTCCCTGACGGGTGCGGAGGTGGCGGGGTACCCGCCGGGGTGGGGCACCCCGTCGGACGCCGACCTCCTCGCGTTGCGCTCGGGCTGGCCGGAACCGGTGGCGGCGGACGGTCGGTAACCTGCGTCGGTGCACGTCCACGACCCCCGCTACGACAACTGGCTCTGGCGCGAGTCGGTCCTGGACGCCGGCGGCAGCGATGAGGCCCCGACCGTGGTGTTCGACATGGACGGGGTGCTCTCCGACGCCAGCCGGCGCCAGCACTTCATCGAGTATCCCTTCCCGGACTGGGAGGCGTTCTTCCACGCCTGCGGCGACGACGACCTCATCGCCGAGGTGGCGCGACTGCTCGAGGTGATCGACGCGGGCCACCGGGTGGTGCTGCTCACGGCCCGCCCGATCCGGGTGCAGCCCCAGACCCTGGCGTGGCTCGACCGGTACCAGCTCCGCTGGGACCTGCTCATCATGCGGGAGTACGGCGACTACATGGCCGCCCGCACGTTCAAGCAGCGCACGGTCGCCGAGCTCCGGGACCGGGGCTTCGACCTCCGCCTCGCCTTCGAGGACGACCCCCGCAACGTGCACATGTTCCACACCCAGGGCGTGCCCTGCGTGTACATCCACTCGGGCTACTACGAGTGAGACGCGGCGGCCCGGTCGGCCGCGGCATCCCCTCGCCCCGCCCCCCGCGACCGGGGGTCTGAGCGGGGGTTCAGCGCAGGGGCCGGGCGGCCGGGCAGCGCCCGCCCACGGTCCTACCATCCCCTGCGGTGCGGGCGTCGCCGGACCCGGCGTCGCCGGCGCCCGACCGATGACCACGACCCCCCGCCGGGGGCCCGCCACGGTGAGGACCTCGAGTGACCGTCCGGAACAACCTCAAGACCGCCGCCCTGCTCGCCGGCCTCGGCGCGTTGTGCATGTTCATCGGGTCGTTCTGGGGCACCACCGGCCTGGTGATCGGTCTGTTCCTCGGCCTCGCCATGTGCGGCGGCTCCTACTGGATGTCGGACAAGCTCGCGATCCGCTCCGCCCGGGCCGTGGAGGTCTCCCAGCAGCAGATGCCGCAGTACCACGCCATCGTCGACGACCTGGCCCGACGGGCGGGCATCCCGAAGCCCCGGCTCTACGTGTCGCCCGAGCAGCAGCCGAACGCCTTCGCCACCGGTCGCAGCCCGTCGCACGCCGCGGTCTGCGTCACCGAGGGCCTCCTGAACACACTCGGCTGGGACGAGATCCAGGGCGTGCTCGCCCACGAGCTGTCCCACGTGCGCAACCGCGACATCCTCATCGGCTCGGTCGCCGCGGCGGTCGCGATGGGCATCACGTTCCTCGCCAACATGGCCCAGTGGGCGCTCATCTTCGGCGGCGGGCGCTCCGAGAACCGCGAGAACCCGTTCGCCGCGCTGCTGATGGTGCTCCTGGCCCCCATCGCCGCCGCCCTCATCCAGGCCGCGATCAGCCGGAGCCGGGAGTTCGAGGCCGACGCCTCCGCCGCCCGGTTGCTCGGGACCGGTGAGCCGCTGGCCCGCGCCCTGGAGCGTCTCGACGCGTCGGCCGCGGTGATCCCCTCACGGGTGAACCCCGCAGAGGCCTCCGCCTACATCGTGAACCCGCTGCGCGGCCGGCAGGTCCTCGGCCTGTTCTCGACCCATCCGCCGGCCGAGCAGCGCATCGCCCGGCTGCGCTCCGACGCCTGGGCCTGAGACCCGCACCCCGGGTCCGGGACCGGGAGGCTCAGTCGCGGAAGTTCCCGAACTGCAGCGGGATGTCGAAGTCGTGGTCCTTGCACGCCGTGATCACGGCCTGCAGGTCGTCGCGCTTCTTGCCCGTCACCCGGATCTGTTCGCCCTGGGTCTGTGACTGCACGCCCTTCAGGCCGAGCGCCTTGATGAACTTGTTGAGGTCCTTGGCCTTCTCGGAGCTGATGCCGGCCACGAGCTTCACCACCTGGCGGGCCGCGCCGCCGGAGGCCTCCTCGACCTTCTCGTAGGACAGCGCCTTCATCGAGACGCCACGCTTGACCACCTTCTCCTCGAGCACCTGGCGCAGGGCGCGCAGCCGGTCCTCGGTCGAGGACCGCAGGGTGATCTCGCTCTCGCCGAGCTCCAGCGACGAGTCGGTGTTCTTGAAGTCGAAGCGGTTGACCACCTCGCGCTGCGCCTGGTCGACCGCGTTGCGGATCTCCTGGAGGTCCACCTCGGAGGTGATGTCGAAGCTCGGCACGGGGCTGCTCCTCGGTTCGTCCGTTCCGGGGGCGAACGCTATCGTGAGCGACTCGTTGGGTCGGTGCCCGAGCGGCCAAAGGGAGCAGACTGTAAATCTGCCGGTGTATGCCTTCGGAGGTTCGAATCCTCCCCGGCCCACTCCAGAACCCCTGCCACGGCAGGGGTTCTGACGCGTCCGGGGCCGTCGCCGGGCGCTGTCGTTCGGTGCTGTCGTTCGGTGTTGTCGTTCGGTGTTGTCGTTCGGTGCTGTCGCCCGGTCGGGTCAGAGCAGCCGTTCCATCACGACCACGTCGAGC